>JAWOIQ010000204.1:0-14863 GCA_046484585.1 Desulfurivibrionaceae bacterium | reverse complement strand
TGTTGTTCTTGGGAATCGCTATGGTGCCGTCGGCAACCCCGTCCATTAAGGTTTTAACCGGCATGCCTTCGTTGGCGGCGCAGGTTTCGAAAATCGGGGTTATATTGCCGTTCAAGGCGTCTTCGCGAATGCTCATTCTTGTCTCCGAAAAATTAATGGCGTCAAACTTGACGAACTTACCAGCGGCTTGCCGGTAATGTCAACGAAAATAGCCTGCGGGAAAAGTCCAAGTTAAAAAACCCCGTGATCGAAAAGGATTCTGAAGCCGATGGCGATCAAAACAAGGCCGCCGCCGATTTCTGCCCCGGCCCCGAGCCTGCCGGCATGGCGGATTAACCTGCCCAGATGAAGCCCCGCCGCGGTCAGGACCAGGGCGACCATGCCGATTATCAGGGCGGGCAGGAGAATCTCGGTCTGCAGGAAAGCGAAACTCAAACCCACCGCCAGGGCATCGATACTGGTTGCCGTGGAAAGGACGACTAACGAAAAGCCCCGGGTCGGATCGACGGAGGCTTTTTCAGTTTCGCTGCCGCTAAGGGCCTGGTGGATCATTCTGAGCCCGACCAGGAAGAGCAGGCTAAAGGCGAGCCAGTGGTCGAATGATTCGATCAGGGGCCGGAAGGCGAGGCCGCCGGCCCAGCCGATGGCGGCCATCCCCCCCTGGAAAAGGCCGAAATGCCAGGCCAGCCGAAAGGTGTGGCGTAAGGTGGTTCGGGGCAAAGAGACTCCGGCGGCCAGGGCGACCGCGAAGGCATCCACGGCCAGGGCCAGCGCTATGAAAAAGATGGTTGAGATGTTCATCGAAATAGGCAAAATAAAGGAGACGATCCCGCTTGCAATGGCGGAAAGCCGTGATTAATATAGTTCTTCCGTGATCCGTGGCGACTTTTTTGCGACGCCGGCAATTATAATGGTAAAAGAAGCTGTCATTGCGAGCGCAGCGACGCAATTCATAAATATGTAACTGTTTGAAAACGCTGGATTGCTTCGTCGCTACGCTCCTCGCAATGACGAGGCAAATCAGTTTTGCGAGTTTATCATCACTACCGAATTCGCAAAAAATCAAAAATGGAATGGCTTAGGGACATGGAAATTATAAAAGTACCGTTTATACCGCAAAAGGGCATAAGTTTCGTTTGGGCCGGCAAGCGGCCCAACTCAGCTATATCTTTGTCGTCATGCCAGCATGCTTTTAGCCGGCATCCAGCGTATGATCTGGATTCCGGCTTAAAACCTGCCGGAATGACGGACTTTTCGATGCGTGGTAAACCGGTATTTCAACAATTTCTGAGTCCCTAATCAGAAATCGTCAGATCCAAGGCGCGCGAATTTCGAGGAATGAAGCGTACTTCAGTACGCTGCAATGACGAGATAATTTGCAGCAACGCGGGAGCTGGTGATTTCTGCGACGCCATGGCACCATTAAAACTTAAGAGGAAGCTAATGAAAAGAACTTTAGGAGCTGGTGGAAAAGAAACTTGTCCAATCCAGATTTTATCGGGGCGGCTCTTTATGGAGCCCCGGCTGACCGGCATGACCGGGCTGCTGTTTCGAGGTTTGGTCTTTATAATACCGGTGTTTCTATTTCTAACCCCGATCGGCTGCTCGCGGGAAGAGGCCGCCAGTGAGAACCCTCCGGCCAAGGCGGTAACCCGGAGCGCCACCCAAAATAATGCCGAAGCCGCCCTGGCCGGCCAGGAGGCAAAAATCTTCCGGTCGATTCCGCCGGCGGAGGCCAAAAAGATGATGGAAAGCCGCAAGGACCTGGTTATGGTCGACCTCCGGGAGGCCAGGGAGCTGCGGGAGGGATATATCGCCGGCTCCCAGCTGGTCCCGATGAGCGTCCTCGCCAAGGGGAACGCGGCCCTGCCCGCCGATAAACCCCTGTTGCTGATCTGCGCGGTCGGCGGCCGCAGCTATGGGGTGGGTCGTTATTTCTCGGCCAAGGGCTACCCCGAGATCTACAATCTCAAGGGCGGCATTTCCGCCTGGAAGCAGGCGGGTCTGGCGCTCAAGTACTGATGGCGGCGCAAAAAGCACCCTAAAGGGCATAAATCGCCAGCTTCTGCGTTGCTGCAAATTGTCTCGTCATTGCAGCGTACTGAAGTACGCTTCATTCCTCGAAATTTGCGCGCTTTGGATCTGACGATTTTCACCCGCAAGGGTGATTGCATGTTTAGCCATCGCTTTTTTGACTTGTTGCGAACTTATCGAGTTTTGACGGCGGCGGCGGAACTCCGATCTGCTTTGACTTTTGCGGGACCACCGTGCGCCGGTGGCCCCGCACCAAAATTATAAATTTTAACGAGAAAGGGTGAATAACCATGAGTGCCAAGACCGAGACCAGGGAATTTCAGGCTGAAGTTAAAAAAATGCTCGATATCGTCATCAACTCCCTTTACACGGAGCGTGATGTCTTCCTGCGGGAGCTGGTTTCGAACGCGGCCGATGCCCTGGAGAAGTTGCGTCATCAGAGCCTGGTTGAAGAGGAGATTTTCGATGACCATCTCTCCCTTGAGATCCGGATTGACTGCAACGACAAGGAGCACACCCTGACCATCACCGATACCGGCATCGGCATGACCCGGGACGAACTGGTCGACAATCTCGGGACTATCGCCCACTCAGGCTCGAAGACCTTTCTGACCAAGCTTAGCGAGGCGGACCAGGAGGATGTCAGTCTGATCGGCCAGTTCGGGGTCGGCTTTTACGCGGCCTTCATGGTCGCCGATGAGGTCAAGGTGCAGTCGCGCTCCTATCTGATGGATGACGAAGGGCATCAGTGGTCCTCGGACGGCTCCGGCAGTTACAAGATCTCGCCCTGCAAGGGCATCCACCGCGGAACCAGGATTATCATCAAGCTTAAGGAAGACGCCCACCCCTATGCCGATCCCGGCAAGATCAAGGAGATAATCAAGCGCTATTCAAGCTTCGTCTCCTTTCCGATCAAGGTCGACGGCGAGAAAGTCAATACCGTCCAGGCCCTCTGGACCCGGGGCAAGAGCGAGATCACCGACGAGGAGTACAACGAGTTCTACAAGTTCATCGGCAACGCGGTCGATGAACCTCTCTACCGGCTGCACTTCTCCACCGACGCCCCCCTCGCCATCAAGTCCCTGCTCTATACGCCGAAGGAGAATTTCGAAAATCTCGGCTTCGGCCGGATGGATCCCGGGGTCAGCCTGTACTGCCAGAAAGTGCTGATCGAACAGCACAGCAAAAACATCCTGCCCGACTGGCTGCGCTTCCTGAAGGGGGTGGTGGACAGCGAGGACCTGCCCCTCAATATTTCCCGGCAGGCCCTGCAGGATAACGCCCTGGTGGCGAAGATTCACAAGGTGCTGACCAGCCGCTATCTCAAGCATCTGGAGGAAGAGGCCGGCCGGGATCCGGAACAATACCAGGAGTTCTGGCGAACCTTCGGCATCTTTCTGAAAGAGGGGATTACCAGCGATTTTACCCATCGCGAAGCACTGGGCCGGCTGCTGCGCTTCGAGTCATCGGCTTCGGACCCGGGCAAGATGATCTCCCTGGCCGAATATGTCGAAAGGATGGGCGAGGGGCAGGAGAGTATCTATTATATAAACGGCCCCAGCCGGGAAGCGATCGAGGCGGGCCCCTATGTCGAGGCCTTTCGGAAAAGAAAGCTCGAGGTCATCTACACCCTCGAGCCGATCGACGATTTCGCCTTGAGCCATCTCGGCGAGTTTGACGGCAAGCAGCTGGTTTCGGCCGATCGGGGCGATCTGGAACTGCCCGAGAGCGGCGCCGGAGAAGAGGCCGCCCAAAAAGAGGAGCAAACCGAAGGATTATCGGATGAGCGCCGGCAGGGCTTGACCGCGTGGATGCAGGAGGTGCTCGGCGACCGGGTCAAGGAGGTCCACGTCTCCAAGCGCCTGGAAGACAGCCCCGCCCTGATCGTCAACGCCGGCGGTTTCATGACCAGCAGCATGGAGCGGGTGATGCGGGCCGCCCGGCAGGACAGCGGTTTCGCCCAGTTTGCCGGCAAGAATCTGGAGATCAACCCCCGCCATGAGCTGATCAAGAACCTCGATAAGTTGCGGGAGGAGGATCGGGAGTTCGCCGCCAGCGTGGTCGAGCAGATCCACGACAACGCCATGATCCAGGCCGGCTTGAACGTGGAGCCCCGAGCTATGGTCGAGCGCAGTTACCGGATTCTGGAGCGGCTGGTCAAGAAGGATGCGGGGGGATGAAATTTTTGGGGCAAAAAGCGGAGAGGTGGAGGGACGGAGTCATTTGATTATCTGATTTATCGTAGTCCGGGTCGGCCGATTTTTGGAAGTTATCATGGGGGATGCTTGAATGGTTCAAACTCAGCGGAAGTTCAGTTACGACGCGGCGAAAGTCCTGTTGCTGATCGTTATCACCTCTTTTGTCTATGGAAATACCATCGACAACCAGTTTGTCTTCGATGATTCGAGGATTTACCTCAACCCCAATATTCGCCTGACCTCCCTGGATTTTCAGAGTGTCGCCGCAGCCTGGAGGAACATCGAGCCGAAGACCCGGCCTCTTGCCAATCTCAGTTTCGCCCTGAACTATTATTTCCATCAGGACGAGGTGAGGGGCTACCGGCTGGTTAATATTGCCATCCACGCGATTACCGGGATATTTCTGTTTTTACTGGTCCGAACCACCCTGAACCTGCCGGGCCTGCGCTCCCGATACGGCGCTTACGGCTGGCTGCCCTTTGTCGCCGCCCTGGTGTGGCTGGTCCATCCGGTCCAGACCCAGTCCGTTTCCTACACGGTCCAGCGGATGAACAGCCTGGCCGCCATGTTCTATGTAATCGCCCTGTTCGCCTATATACAGGGGCGCCTCGCCGCGGGCTGGCGGAGGAAACTCTCTTTATTCGGCTGTGCGGCCGGCTCCGGCCTGTTCTCCCTGTGGTCAAAGGAAATCGCCCTGACCCTGCCGTTTTTCATGATTCTCTACGACTGGTATTTCTTGCGGGATCTCGCCACCGGCTGGCTGAAGAAATACGGTTTTTGGGCGGGGTGCGGGCTCGGCCTGCTCGGCCTGGCCGCTTTTTTCTTTTATTTAGGCACGGCGCCCCTCGATGCCCTGCTGGCCGGTTATGGCCACCGAGATTTTACCCTCGGCGAGCGGCTTTTCACCGAGGCGCGGGTGGTGGTCTTTTATCTGAGCCTGCTGATCCTGCCCCTGCCCGGCCGCTTGAACCTCGACCATCATTTCCTCATTTCCCGCTCCTGGCTCGATCCGACCAATACCGCGCTCTCCCTGCTCGCCCTGGTCCTGCTGGCAACCCTTGTCGTCTATCTTGCCCGGCGCCATCGGCTCCTCTCCTTCGGGATCATCTGGTTCCTGGGTAATCTCGCCATCGAATCCACCGTGGTGCCGCTTGAACTGGTTTTCGATCATCGCCTCTTCCTGCCGTCGATGATGCTGATCGTCGCCCTTGCCGCCTTTGTCCGGGAGCAACTGCCCGATAATTATGCAGCCCCGGCCGCGGCGGTGGTCATGGTTCTGCTCTTGTCATTCTGGACCTTTCAGCGCAACCAGGTCTGGGCGGGGCCGATTACCCTCTGGGATGACTGCGCGGCAAAGTCTCCCGACAAGGCCCGGGTCCACAGTAATTTCGGGGTCGCCTTGAAGCGGGCCGGGCGGCTGGCGGAGGCGGAGGGCCGTTTTCGTAAAACCGTCGAACTGGACCCCTCTTTCTTTGAAGCCTATAACAATCTGGGCAATATCATGATCATAAGGGGGCGCCTGGCCGAGGCCGAGTCCTTTTACCGGCAGGCCCTGGCCGTAAAACCTGATAACCCCGTGCTGCATGTCAATCTGGGCAATGCCCTGATGGATATGTGGCGGCTGGAGGAGGCCCGGGGCCATTATCGGAAGGCGATGCTGCTCCAGCCCGGCTACCGCGAGGCCCGCACCAGTTTTTTCAGGGTAAATCGGCTGATTAAGGCGAGGGAAGAGGGAGTCGGCAGGTAGTTATGGGCGCCAATCGAACCTTTGTTGAATTAGCAAAAAAGTCTCGGGTGCTAACCAAAAACCTTGGGAATTGACCGCCCTTTGAAAAAAAACGTGAAGAGCCGCCACGGCTCGGATTTTTTGCAAAGCCATCCATCGGCTTTGACAATAATTTTTTTTTATGATAATAGATCCAATTTGTCTTGCCCGCTAAACCCTGAATGTAAGGTGGAAGATTGTAAACGATAAGCGGCGGGAATTTCGGGGCCTGAATGATTGTGTCGGTACGGCTGGGGGGCCGGTCGGGAGAGTCCTTGGCGGAATCTCCCGGCAATCAGCTTTTAAATTTTGGCGCTGGTAATTTTGATCAGTTCGCAAAAAATCCCGGGACGGCTAAGCAAAAAGTCGGAAAAAGCTGTCATTTCGAACGCATGTGAGAAATCTTGTTTTTTTACACCCACAGGGCATAAAAGCAGACAAGCTGCTCAGCTCAGCTTTAACCCATTGGAACTATTAAGATTTCTCTCGTTGGTTGAAATGACATTAAGGCAATCCCGACTTTTTTGCGACGCCATCAATTTATAAGAGGGGGGAACATCTTGTTTAATTTAGTCGGCCGATACGGCAACGGCGAAAGTCCGTGGCTGGGGAAGGCGCTGGGCTTTTGCTGCCTGCTGGCGGCGCTGGTGACGCTTTCCGGCGCCGCCCAAGCCGGTGAAATTTCCCTGCTCGCCCCTTTCGGGAATGAACAGGAGTTAATGTCCCGGAACAGGATCGTCAACCTGGTAGTCAAGGTCGCCGACCCCGGGGATCTTGACAAGCTTTATCTGCAGTCGGCCGGCGGAGGCCGGGCCTATGATCCGACCGGGCGCTACGAAAAAAACGGAGTCTATTACGTCCATTACAGCGTCCACCTGCAAAAAGGCGATAATGATTTTATTCTGGGTCCGGTTCGGCTGCCCGTCAAGATCAGATATACCCCCTTGAGCTCGCTGCTCAATCTCAATTTCGACAATCCCGATCTCTATCTGTTCCATAAAAACGAGGTGATGCCGGCCGAATGCGGGGGCTGCCACGGCGCCGAACTCCCGGCAAGGCTTGAGAAGACGGCCCGGGTCGGTTACGGCCAGGTCTCGACCCAGTGCTATTCCTGCCACCAGCGCATCGTCGAGGCCCCGGAATGGAAGCACTTTCCCGCCTCGGCTATGATCTGCCGCGCCTGCCACCGCTCCGATCCCCCCCGGGCCGAGGTCTCGGTGCCGACCGGTAAGATTGAGGAGATCTGTTTCGGTTGTCATCTCAATAAAGAGAGGTGGCTGGCGATGGAGCACATCCATGGCCCGGTCGGCACCGGCGACTGCACGATCTGTCACGATCCCCATGGCAGCAACAGTCAGTTTCAGCTCTGGACCGACGGCAAGGCCAAGCTTTGCGTGGTCTGCCACGAGGACAAGAAAAAATTTATCGCCCGGGGCGCTGAAGAGAGACTCAAAGTCCACACTATCCTGAGTGCCAGGGGCTGCGTGGCCTGTCACAGCCCCCATGCCACCGAGCACCGGTTTCAGTTGCTCGACGAGATCGAGGCCTTGTGTATAAGCTGTCATGCCGATCTGAAGGATGTCGAGGCGGGCCATCCGGTCGCCGGCCATCCCCTGAGAGGTGTTGCCGATCCCCTGCGGCCCGGCATGGATCTGATCTGCACCGGCTGTCATGATCCCCACGGTTCCGGTTATGCCTTCCTGCTGCCCGCCGATGTCCGCGGCGGCCTGGTCTGCGCCAAGTGTCATTCCGGGGGGGTCAGGGAAAAACCGCAAAGGCCCGCCTGGATGGGCGGTTGATTTAAAAAAAGGTTCAAGGTTCAAGGGTTAAGGACAGGGATAAGGTTCAAGATGCAAGGTACAAGTAAAAGATGATGAATTTGCAAAAAGTCGAAAAAAGCTGTCATTTTGAACGTAGGTGAGAAATCTTGCTCTTTACACCCACAGGGCACCCCCAAGGGTTCTGTTCAATCCTTCAAAGGCGGGCATTTCCTTCGCGGCACATAAGTTTCGTTTGCACCTTAAAGGGCATAAAAGCAGACAAGCTGCTCAACTCAGCTTTAACATGTTGGAAACTATAAAGATTTCTCCCTTTGGTCGAAATGACATTATGGCACTCGCGATTTTTGGCTTTTTGCGAACTCATCAAGAGATAGAAAAGAGAAAATGGCCGAGTTGATCCCAGGCATTCATCCTTTACACCTTGAGCCTTGGATCTTGCCCCTTGAACCTGTCGTTAACCTTGAACCCGCCCTTAACCTTGGATCTTGAGCCTTGAACCTGTCCTTTAATAATCACAAAACTTTGCACCGCTTCATAACGCCTTTGGCTTTCCTGGTTATGGCCGGTTTTCTGGCGGTCCTGGCTCGGCCGGAGGCAGCGCACGGTTACGGAAAGATTACCACCCGTCTGGTCAAGCTGGTTCATGTCGATGACAGCGGCCTGCGGCTTGGCCTTCCCAGCCGGGTCCGTTTTGATCCCCTCCATCAGGAAACCTACGTCTATTCGTCCAATCGCCGGATCACCATCTACGACAAGGATTATTTCCCCCAGGGCTCGATCGGAGCAGGCCGTGGGGTCGACAGCGTCCGAGGGATGACCGTCAGTCCACACGGTCTCTTGTACCTGACCCAGGGCCAACCCCACCTCGGCAAGGGCTCGGTCCTTACCATTTACGATCACGCCCTCTTCGTCGACCGGGAGCTGACGATGGCGGAAATTCCCGGTCTGGCCGGTTTTCACCCGATAGATCTCGCGGTCAGCGCCTCCGGCGAGATATATCTGGTCGGTTCATTTCCCGGGAAGAGGGGAGCGGAGGCGCACAGGGGGGCGGCGGTCCTTGATCCCGAAGGCAAGGTCAGGAGATGGATTTCCCCGAGGGCCGATGTTTTGAGGCAATCCGCCGACGGGGAAGATTCATATGGCAAGATGTCGGCCACGGTGGCCCTCTCCGATGTCGAAATCGACGAGCAGGGCCGGCGCTACCTGTTAAGCACCGAGCGCGGCGAGATTTTCGTCTATGACGACCAGGATGAATATCTTTTCACCTTCGGCGTCAAGGGCGGCGCTGACGGCAAACTGAGCACTCCGAGAACGGTGGCGGTCGATTATCCCCGGCGGCTCCTCTATGTGGTCGATTATATGCGCCATACCATCCTGGCCTATGATTACGATTCCGGCCGCTTTGTCTATGAATTCGGCGGCAAGGGTACCGGCCCCCTCTGGTTTCTTTTTCCGAATGATATCGCGGTCGATCAGAACGGCATGGTGATTGTCGCCGATATGTTCAACCAAAGAATCCAGGTCCTCGATCCGACCAATCCGGAACGGCCGGTGATTTCTCCGCGCCGGCCCGATTCAATCGGGATCGACCAGCCCCGCCCGGCCGATGGCTCGGCGCCGAGTCCTGCGGCCGAGCGAGCCCAGCCCTCTTCCCTGGCTGCCTTTGATGGTCAGCCGATCCGCGAGCCTTCACCGGCAAAGCCGGCCGGGATCCCGGCCCTGCCGATCCGTGAGCTTGCCGCCCGGACCTTGGCTGAAGAGACCCCGCCGCCGTCTTCGGTGCCCGAAGGAAGTGGACCAATATCGGGAGGAGCATCGGTTCTGCCGGCCGGGATTGCCGCCCTGCCGGCTGGGGTTGCGGCCCTGCCGACCGGAATTCCGGCCTTGCCGGTCAGCGAGCCCGCGGCTCGGACAGCAAATAAAATTGTGGTCGGGCAGAACCAGCCCCCATCCTCGTCGCCCGATGAAAGTAGGTCGTTATCGGGGGATCTACCAACCAAGCCGGCGGGGCTCGCAGCTCTGCCGGTCAGCGAACCTGCCGTCCGGACTACTGGGAAGATCGTGGTCGAGCAGACGCAGTCACCGTCCCCGGCATCCGCTGGAAGTGGGTCGCTAACGGGGTCTTTACCGGCCCTGCCGACTGGGATTGCGGCTCTGCCAACTGGGATCGAGGCCCTGCCGGTTCCCGCGCCTGCCGCCCGGACAGTAGAGAAGATCGCGGCCGAGCAGCCCCAACCCTCGTTGCCCGATGGAAGTAGTTCGTTATCGGCGGATCTACCCACCAAACCGACCGGGCTAGCAGCTCTGCCGGTCAGTGAGCCTGCTGATCGGACTACAGAGAAGATCGGGGTCGATCAGACTCCGCCCCCATCTCCGGCATCCGCTGGAAGTGGGTCGCTAGCGGGATCTTTACCGGCTCTGGCGATTGGGATTGCGGCTCTGCCAACGGGGATCCAGGCCCTACCGATCCCCGCGCCTGCCGTCCGAACAGCAAAAAAGATCACGGTCAACCAAACTCTGCCTCCATCCCCGGCGTCCCCCGGAAGTCTGGCGCAGGCGGAATCTTCTCCGGATAAGCCGGTCGGGATTAAGGTGCCGGTCCGTGAGCTTGCCGCCCCGGAGGTAAAATCAGTTGTGAGCGAGCAAACTCCGCCCCCGTCTCCGGCGACCGAAGAAAGCGGACCGCTAGTGGTGTCTTCGCCTGGCAAGCCGGCCTCGATTCCCGCCCTGCCCCTTCGTGAGCCTGTAGCTCAGACGACAAAAAAGATCAAGGTTGACCAAGCTCCGCCCCCATCCCCGGCGGCGCTCCCTGGAGATCTTGCGCAAACGGAATCTTTTCCGGCCAAACCGGCCGGGATTAAGGCGCCGATCAGCGAGTCTGCCGACCGGACGGCAAATAAGATTGTGGTCGAGCAGACCTCTCCCTCATCCTCGAAGCCCGATGGTAGTGGATCGTTATCGGGGGATCTGCCAAGCAAACCGGCCGGGATTACGGTGCCGGTCAGTGAGCCTGCCGCTCCAAAGGTCAAACCGGTCGAAAGCGCGCAATCCCCGCCGGCCTCTTCGGCGGCCGAAGAAAGCGGACCGCTGGCGGGGCCTGCGCCTGGCAATCCGGCCTCGATTCCCGCACTGCCCCTTCGTGAGCCTGTAGCTCAGACGGCTAAAAAGATCACGGTTGACCAAGCTCCGCCTCCAGCCCCGGATTCCCCTGCAAGTGTGGTGCAAGCGGGATCTTCTCCGGTTAAGCCAGCCGAGATTAAGGCGTCGGTCAGCGAGCCTGTAGCTCGGAATACAGAGAAGATCGCGGTCGAAAAAGCTCCGCTTTCACCTCCGGCGTCCCCTGCAAGTGTGGTGCAAGCGGAATCTTCTCCGGCCAAAGCGGTCCGGGAACCCGCTTCCCGGAGGACAGAGGAGATCGCGACCGATCCCCAGGCTCAGGCTGCCGTCGAGGAGGTCGGCTCCGACCCGGCCGGGGGAAATGCCCTGCGGACCGTTCTGGGAGTCTATGGCCCGGTCGCGGCTATGCTCGGGGTCGGCGGTTGGCTCCTGAGCCGGAAAGGGCGGTGAGGGGTGAGGTTCAAGGGACAAAGGACAAGCTACAAGCCGCAAGCTGCAAGGTAAGTGCGGCGCGGGAAAAGGTGGGATTTGAAAGTTGGAGTTGAGTTAGGAGTTGGGGATCAGGGAAGAAAAAAAGAAAAATAGGCAGCAACCCGAGGGGCAAAACTGGTTACCATTTTTCTTGAACCTTGAACCTTGAACCTTGAACCTTGAACCTTGAACCTTGAACCTTGAACCTTGAACCTCAAAACGTGCAGCTGAAAAAAAGCATCTGAAAAAAAGCATCTGAAAAAAAAAGTTGCCCGATCCTTTTTCATATGATATAAATTTTTCTGGCAATTTAGTTTGCCAGGCCCGCATCAGTTTGGCGGGATTTACTCCCGCCCCTATAAGCAGGAGCGGGAGTAAGAGCCAATAGTTGGCTAGGGGAGCCCGAGAGGGCTAAACAAAACGTTTCCTAAGGAGGAAAGAGTGATGTTGAACAAAAAATTAGTATTAGGTAGTTTGGCCGGCGCCACCCTGTTGGTTGGCGCCATGGTTCTGGCGCCTTCATCTGCCGACGCGGCGGTTCAGGGCGAATGTGTTAAATGTCATACCATGCATGACAGCCAGGGCGGCCTTGACCAGGGTGTTGCTGGTCCTCAGGATCAGTTGTTGATCGGCGGTTGTACCGGGTGTCATAATGATGGTGAAGCAAATGGGGCTGGCGGTGTAAGTGGCGTTTCGCCGAATGCGCCTCAGGTTGGTGCAGCTGCCGACGTCACCTATAACGCCGCCGGTTACTTCAGTAACACCGACTCTGACTCCCATACTCTCCTCAATGTTATCCTGGGCCAGCCTGCTCCCGCCATGGCTACAGGGCCCGGTGGTACTTTCGCTTCTAACACCTTCGGTTGTACCAGCTGTCATGGGATTGCAGGGCATCACGGCACCGCCGATTCCTATCGGATGCTTTCATCCTCGCCCACCTCTGTAACGGTAACCGCTACCGGTGCTGCCAACTACGGTAACCTGGATAATAACGGTATGGGCACCTACGACGCTCTTAGCATGAACAACTTCTGCGCCGACTGTCATGGTGACTTCCATGGTCATGCTGACGCCGTCACTGGACAAGGTCTTGGTTCCGCTACCGGTTCGGGCCCGTGGGTCAGGCATCCGACTGACGTAACCATCACCGGTTACGCGCCCGCCGGCTTTACCGGCGACGCGGTTGTTCCGGTCGGCACTGGCGGAATGGTTCTGTGTATCTCCTGTCACCGTGCCCATGGCAGCAGCTCAGCCGACCTGCTCCGCTTCTCCTATAACACAATCACCAACGCTGCCGGCGATGCTGCCGCGGACACCGGTTGTGAGTCCTGTCACGGCGCCAAGTAAGTAGAGTGATTCATGATTGAAATTGTCGTCCCTCCATTGGGACGGCTGAGTTAAGCGGCGCGGCCTTTATTAAGGTCGCGCCGCTTTTTTTTTCAGCAACAAGTTTCAAGGTTCAAGTTTCAAGGTTCAAGTTTCAAGGGGCAAGGGCGGTGAGGGGTTAGGGGTGAGGGGTTGGGAGTAACTCGAAAATTTTGGGATGGCGCGGGCCAGCAAGGCAATCCGGAAACATCTAACTGGTTGAAAATAGTGGATTGCTGCGTCGCTTTGCTCCTCGCCATGACGGGGGTCGATCAGTTTTTGCGAACTTGGCAACTTTTATGAACTCGCAAAAAGTCCGGATTGTCATAATGTCATTTCGACCAACGGGAGAAATCTTATCAATGGGTTAAGCGACAAGATTTCTCACATTCGTTCGAAATGACAGCTTTTTTTGACTTTTTGCGGACTAGGCAACTTTGAATGGCGTCGCAAAGGGGCTGGTCATCCCCGTGAAAAACGGGAGTAGCCGCGGCATTATTGATGATCCGGGCGACCGATTGATCTTGATGCCGCCCAAAAAAAAATCAGGCTGTCCTTTTCAGCTTTCAGTTTGTAGCTTGTAGCTTGCAGCCCTATCTCCTCACCCCTCACCCCTCACCGCCCTTACCTCCGCAGCCTTCTCTCCAGTTCGCTGATCTTTCGGGCCGCCTCCCGGTCGGCGGGATCCAGCCTGATCGCCGTCCTCAAGGCCACCAGGGCTTCCCCGGTTCTTCCCGTCTCAGCGTAGGCCAGCCCCAGATTGTACTGGATGTCGGGATTTTCAGGGCTGAGGCGTACCGCCGCTTCAAAACCGGCAATCGCCCGGGTGGACATGCCCCGCATGGCGTAGACCGAGGCCAGATTCACCTGGACCCGCAGGTTCCGGGGTTCCAGGGCCAGGCCCTTATCCAGTAAATCGGCCGCCTCACCCAGCCTGCCCTGGGCGGCGGCGATGTTGGCGAGGCCTATATATGCGTCGACGGAAGCGGGTTCCAGGCGAAGGGCGTTCCGGTATGCCCGCACGGCTTGGGCCAGCCGGCCCTGGTCCTTATAGATATTCCCAAGGCAGTTAAAGGCGTTGACATCATCCGGGTCGAGGCGGATCGCTTCCCCGGCCTCGAATTCGGCCCGGGCCAGTTGGCCGTCCTCCCAGAGGACCACGGCCAGGTTGTTATGGGTCCGGGCCTTACCCGGCGACTTTGCGGCACTGTCGGTCCAGAGAGCGATCGGGTCGCGCCATAACTCATTTCTTTCGACCGTCCAGGCGGAGCCGGCCAGCAGCAAGAGGGTGAGGGCTCCGGTTTTGAGCCAGGCCGGTTCGATAAGGCGATGGGCTGTGGCTACCAGGGGCAGGGCCAGAAACATAGAGGGCAGATAGAGCCGGTGCTCGAAGACTATTTCCAGGCCGATCACCGTGGACTCGATCAGGAGATTGAGCAGAAACCAGGCCAGCGCGAATGAGAATAGGAGTATGAGCCGGGCCGAATCCGGCTGCCTTCTTTCGTCCTTGGCGGCAGCCGGGGAACCGCGCCGGGCGCCAAGGATTGCGGCCCCGGCCAGAAAAACGATGAGGAACCCGGCCAGCAGCGTCGCGACCGGCTCCAGCAGGGAGCCGGAGAGGGCAAAGTGATGATCAAGGTTGAGGCGCTGGGGGGCGGGGTAAAAAAACAGGCTGAGATAGAAGACCACCACCCGCAATTCGGTGAGCAGCCTTTCAGCGAGGCTGAATTCCCGATAACGGTAGGTGCCCTGGATGGCAGCCAGGGGGTCCGCGCCCAGATGAAAAAAAACGATGAACAGAAAAAGCCCGGCCAGGGCGAGAATTAAAGGCAGGGCCCGCTTCAGCCAGGCCCGGCTCAGAACCTGGATGAAGTACCACTCGCAGAGAAAGATCAGCAAGGGCAGGGTGGCGGCGATTTCCTTGGAACCAAGGGCGCAGAGGCCGGCCCCGGCGGCGCCGGCCAGCCAGACCCGGCCGGCCCGGGCCGAGGACGTCAGCCTTCCCCTCATATAGAGCCACAGGGAGAGGACGTAGAACATGGCCGCCATGCTGTTCATGCGCTGGACGATATAGGTCACCGACTGGATCTGAACCGGGTTCACGAACCAGAGCAGCGCCGCCGCCAGGGCGA
>JAWOIQ010000100.1:0-6479 GCA_046484585.1 Desulfurivibrionaceae bacterium | reverse complement strand
CCCCAGTTTTCCGCGGATAGATGTATGCTGGCCGGCACAACCGATGAAATGGTTGACCAGTTGCTGGCCAAGCTTGATGAGTTGCTTTAAATCGCTAAGACCTGAATCCGTGAGCGTTCGAGAACGGTGCAGATGCAAGGCGGCAACGATGTTAATAATACTAATGGTATATCAACGAGTTGCCAACGCGGTACTCCAAGGGTTCCGTTCAATCCTCCCTTGAGGGCACTTCCTGCGGGGCGCAGATGCGCCGTTATCGGGCGCCCCGCAGGGCGGCGGGGTGAACCATGGCGATCCAGGGAAAAACGATTATTTGATGCAATTACATACTGATAAAGTAAAATTCCCCACGAAGCCGTCACGGATTCAGGATGCTGTCATAACGGTCTAAGCCGATGAATACTCCCATGCGTAAAATTATATTTGTGGTGCTATTGCTGGTTGTTATCGCCATCGGCCTCCTCCACTTTTTTACGCCCGGCGATCTCGGGGTCTATCATGCCGCCTACCGGCGGTTCAGCTATTTTCCCATCGTCCTGGGGGCGATCTGGTTCGGGCTGCGGGGCGGCATCTTTTTCGCGGTTCTCTCCTCGGTGGCCTTCATTCCCCATCTGTTTCTCTATCTGGGCGATGATCCCCGGATATATCTTAACGAACTGGTCGAAGTTGTCCTCTACCTCGCGGCCGGGGCACTCACCGGTTTCATCGCCAGCCGGGAGGCGAAGCTGCGCGACAAATACCGCAAGCTTTCCGAGGAGCTTGAGGAAGCCTACGAGCGCCTGCATCATGAGAGCGAGGTTTTGCTTGAGGTGGAGAACCAGCTGGGAGCCAACCAGAAACTTTCCGCCCTGGGCGAGCTTTCCGCTTCCCTGGCCCATGAGATCAAAAACCCCCTAAGCTCGCTGCGGGGCACGGCCGAGATCATCCTCGACGAGTTTCCGGAAGGGCATCCCAAACGGGAATTCGGCGAAATCATGCTCAAGGAGGTGGACCGCTTGAACGCGACGGTCAATGAAATCCTCCAGTATTCCAAGGGGCAGACCACGGTCGGCAGCGACCAGCCGCCCGAGCCCCTGACCGAAGTGGTCAACCGAGTGGCGAGGCTGCTGGAATCATATCTGCGTAAAAAAGCGGTAACCCTCGATATCGATGCCTGTCTGGAGGCGGATCTTTTTTTGGTGGACGGCAGCAAAATGTCCCAGGTTTTTCTGAATATCATCTTGAACGCCATTGATGTCCTCTCCGGAAACGGCAGGATCAGGGTTAAGATCAGGCCCGATGGCGAGGAGATGGTGGTGGCCATCTCGGATAACGGGCCGGGGATTCCCGAAGACATGCGGCGGGATATTTTCAAACCCTTTGTTTCCAGCAAGGAGCACGGCACCGGTCTGGGGCTGTCGATCAGCGCCAAGATCGTCGAAAGTCTCGGGGGCCGGATCGATGTGGCCGAAAGCTCCGAGGGCGGCGCCTGCTTTTCGGTGACTCTGCCGGGGTCCGGCTGAATGGGTATGGAGTTTTGCGCCCGGACCTGTCGAAGGGTTTGCGGGAGGCATTCAGCCAGATTTAAAGGCCTTTTCCCTGGCTTCCGACTTCTGAATTCTGTATTCTCGTTTAGAAATAATTTATAGTGGCTCTATATGAAAACTCAGCTTCAACTTCTTCCAAGCAACTACAACGTAACTAACTGTATTTACGGTGCTTCTGTATTTACAGGTTTTATCGCAAATTCTGGCATAAATTGATACAAAGTTACTTTTTGATAAACCTCCGCCGCAGGCGGTGTGGCCCGCTGGATTCCCGCTAAACGTGCGGGAATGACGGCTCCCGTCGAATTTAATGTCATTCCGGCATGTTGTAAGCCGGAATCCAGTACTCATCAACTGAGCACCGGGGAAATCGAATTTTTTAGCTGAGTCTGATTCATAGCCATGTAATCTATTTAGTTCTTACACTCACAGGGCAAGTTTCGTTTGCACCCCAAAGGGCATTAAAAGCAGACAAGCTGCTCAACTCAGCTTTATCGGATAGTTAAGCTTTAATAAAAACTGGAGTTATGAAATGGCCGGCAGAATTCTCTTGATCGACGATGACGATAGCCTGCGAAGGGTTACGGAGTACAACCTGGTGGCGGCCGGTTTCGAGGTGACGACCGCCGCTTCCGGCAAGGAAGGGCTGGCGGGATTTGCCGAATACGAGCCCGATCTGGTGGTCACCGACGTCGAGCTGGGCGATATGAACGGCCTCGAACTGCTGGCCGGCTTCAAGAAGAGCAACCCCGATGTCCCGGTAATTGTGATTACCGCCTACGGCACCATCGATATGGCGGTCAAGGCCATGGCCCAGGGGGCCTTCAACTTCATTACCAAGCCTTTCGACCGCGAGGCCCTGCGGATGTCCTGCCGGAAGGCCCTGGAGCTGACCACTTTAAAGTCCCAGAAACGGCAGCTGATCGAGGAGGTGGACCGGCTGAGCGGGGTTGAGGGCATGGAGACCGCCAATTCGGCCATGGCCGAACTGCTCGATACCGCCATGCGGGTGGCGGAGAGCGAGGCGACCGTGTTGATCTCCGGCGAATCGGGCACCGGCAAGGAGTTGTTGGCCCGTCTGATCCATCGGCGCAGCGCCCGTCGGGACGGCTCGATGGTGGCGGTTAACTGCGCCGCCATTCCCGATAACCTGATCGAGAGCGAACTGTTCGGGCACGTCAAGGGCGCTTTCACCGGGGCGGTGGCCAGTCGCAAGGGGCGCTTCCAGTCGGCCCGGGACGGCACCATTTTCCTCGACGAGATCGGCGAGCTGAAACTCGATATGCAGGCCAAGCTTCTCCGGGCCATCCAGGAAAAGGAGGTTGAACCGGTCGGCTCCGACAAGATCGAGAAAGTCGATATCAGGGTGATCGCCGCCACCAACCGCAATCTCAAGGAACTGGTCGATGCCGGGGAATTCCGGGAAGATCTCTATTACCGGCTGAGCGTCATCCCCCTCCACCTCCCGGCCCTGCGCGACCGGCCCGAGGATATCGAGACCCTGGCCCGCCATTTTCTTAAAAAACTGGGGGCGCCCGATTCGGTCCGGTTCAGCGCTGCGGCCTTGGTCCGCCTCCGGGAATACGACTGGCCCGGCAATATCCGGGAACTGCAGAACACCGTGGAGCGCGGCTTTATCCTGCGCCGCGGCGAGGAGATCACCCCCGATGTCCTGGGCCTGAAGAATGAGACGGCTGAGGCCGGGGAAGCCGGGGAGAAGGGCTTTCTCGACTTTTCCATCCCCGATGAAGGCATCTCCCTTGAAGAGGTCGAGAAGAGCCTGATCCGCAAGGCCCTCGAAAAAAGCAACGGCAACCGCTCGGAGGCCGCCCGGCTCCTGAAGGTTCCCCGTCACGTTCTGATCTACCGGCTGGATAAGTTCGACCTCTGATAAATCGCAAAGTATAAAACCCTGCTATATCTATATGCCCCAGAACCGCTATTACCATATCCAGGTCAATTCAATACGATAGTCAGTTTTCTGGTGTGGTTCGGTGGATGCTTCGGGCTGATTTCAAGAGCCGAGCGGGGCGGAAATTGTCCGGACAGAGGGGTTACCGGTCGGTTATTCCCTGCTTGCTGCAGATCTTTTGAAAGTGATAGCCGTAAATCGCCAGGGTCACCGCCTGGGGCAGGAGCCGCGGCCGGTTGAACTGGGTCCAGCCCAGCAGGCCAAGGTAGCGGAGGCGAGCCTTGCCGACGATGCCCAGATACAGCAGAGCCCGGAAATAGGCCATCTTGTGCTGAAAGCTGAGCCTTTTTTTGATTCTCGGCGGATTATAATCCCTCAGGAAAATTTTCACCCTCTGGTAATAGTGCTCCGGCGCATAGATCTGCTCGAGGATAGTCCGGTAGCCCTCTTTTAAGATTTCGATCCCCATGGCCGGGACGATATTGGTGTCAGCCGCCACGTTGTTGCCGCTGTTTACGCCGATCAGCCGCCCTTCCTCCTGCAATCGCCGGTAGAGACTGGTGCCGGGCAGGGCCTGAAGCATGCCCACCATTGCCGTGACTATGCCGCTGCTCTGGATGAAATCGATCTGCTTCTGAAAAATGGAAGGAGTGTCGTTGTCGAAGCCGACAATAAAACCACCCTGGACCTGGAGCCCGAAACGGTGGATCTTCCTGACGTCGGCGATTAGGTCGCGGTGGCGGTTCTGAATCTTGTTCGATTCGATTAAGCCGGCCTCTTCCGGAGTCTCGATGCCGATGAATACGCTGTCGAAACCGGCCGTGGCCATCATCTCCATCAGCTCCTCGTCGTCGGCCAGATTGATAGAGGCCTCGGTGAAGAAGGTGATCCTCGGTTTGTTCCTGCGCCAATCGATCAGGGCGGGCAGCAGCTCTTCTTTCAGGTATTTCTTGTTGCCGATGAAGTTATCGTCCACGAAGAAGACGCTTGCCCGCCATTTCCGGGCGTAGAGGTTGTCCAGTTCACCGATGATCTGGGCGGTAGTCTTGGTTCGGACCTTGTGACCGAGAAGTGCGGTGACGTTGCAGAATTCGCAGCGGAAGGGGCAGCCTCGGGAAAACTGGATGCTCATCGAGGCGTATTTGTTCAGGTCGAGCAGTTCCCACCTGGGCTCGGGGGTCTGCCGGATGTCGGCGAACTCCTCGGTTTTATATAACCGTTTCGCCCTCCCCCGCTGGAAGTCCTTCAGAAAAGGCGGCAGGGTGAGCTCCCCTTCGTTCAGGACGAAATGATCGATCTCTTCGAATTCCTCATGTTCGTAAGTAAAAAGAGGGCCGCCGGCGACCACCGTCAGACCGGCCTTCTTACAGGAGCGGCTCAGCCACTTGACCGATTCTCTTTGCACCGCCATGGCGCTGATGAAGGCGCAGTCGGCCCAGCCCAGGACCCGCTCGCTGAGATTCGTAACATTGAGATCGATCAACCGGACCTGCCAGTCGACCGGCAGCATGGCCGCCAGGGTTAAAAGGCCCAGGGGAGGAGAATGGGATTTTTTACGGATGAACCGCAGAGCATGCTTGAAACTCCAGAAGGTATCCGGAAATTCGGGATAGAGAAGTAAGATTTTCACCGGCGTTCCTTCGCCAACCTGAATGGTGGAATGACTTCCTTTTTCATATAGATAATTATGGATTAACCGAACCGATCCATGCAAGAGGAATTAAGCGGGGAGTTCCCAGTTCAGGGGGCATCTTACATAATTATTTATACCCGCTTACCTCTATCTGAGGAAGAATATGAACTTCGGCCATCAGGAAAGAACTAGATGGCGTCCACTAGTAAAGATGGAAAAGCCGGCCGCCCGTTTACTTGATGGCAATAGCCGGAACCGAAGAAACAGCAATTAAATATGATGTTCGGAACTCGTAGGTACTTTGGCGAAGGGGCGAAGAAACCTTCCAAACCACACAAACCACAAAGAGTCGCAGCCGGGAGAGGGCGCCATCTTTATTTTACTATTGCCGGAGAACTCGGGTAGAATCAGATAAGGGCGGCTTGTTCGGAAGGGTGTCATATTCCCCTTGCCTTATGCCTTTTATGTAGATAGAGTAATAATATCTATCGATTTTGTAATATTTGATTCATTCGGTTTTTCAAGCGCTGGGGGTTGAGGAATTGGCAAAGAAGAAAGGGAATGGAAGCATCAGGCAATCTCAGCAGCTTCCCAAGAGTCCGACCGGGATCAGCGGCTTCGATCAGATTACCGAGGGCGGCGTGCCCACGGGGCGGCCGTCGCTGGTTTGCGGCGGACCCGGCAGCGGCAAGACCCTGTTCGCCATGGAGTTCCTGGTCAAGGGCGCCGTCGAGCACAACGAGCCCGGCGTTTTCGTGGCCTTCGAGGAAACCCCGGAGGATCTGAACATGAATGTCGCCTCCCTGGGCTTCGATCTTTCGGCGCTCACCGCCCGGAAGAAGATCATTCTCGATTACATCCATATCGAGCGGAGCGAAATCGAGGTCACCGGCGAGTACGATCTGGAGGGGTTGTTCGTCCGCCTCGGCTACCTGCTCGATTCGATCGGGGCCAAGCGGATCGTGATCGATACCCTGGAGGCGCTGTTTGCCAGTCTGCCCAACGAGGCGATCCTCCGGGCCGAGTTGCGGCGGCTCTTCCGTTGGCTCAAGGAGCGGGGCGTCACCGCCCTCATTACCGCCGAGCGGGGCGGCAACGGCACCCTCACCCGCCACGGTCTCGAGGAATACGTCTCCGATTGTGTCATCATCCTCGATCACCGGGTCATTGAGCAGATTTCCACCAGGCGCCTCCGTATCGTCAAATACCGCGGCTCTTACCACGGCACCAACGAGTATCCCTTCCTCATCGAGCGGCATGGCCTCTCCATCATGCCCATCTCCGCCGTGGAGCTGAAGCACGAAGTGAGCACCGACCGGGTCACGACCGGGCTGCCGGCGCTCGACACCATGCTCGGGGGCGGTTATTACCGGGGCAGCACCATCCTCATTTCCGGCACGGCCGGCGC
>JAWOIQ010000037.1:0-25236 GCA_046484585.1 Desulfurivibrionaceae bacterium | reverse complement strand
AAAACATCTCGATTCCCCCCGGCCGAAGAGCAGCCCGGAAGATCGGCTGACCACCACGATGGTGATCATCCTGATTATACTGGTGGCCGGCATCGCAGGGCTGGCCTATCTGGGATTCATGCTCCTCCTCCGGTTGATCGCCGCCGTACATGCAAGCGGCGGCTGAAAAGAAAAGCGCGATTATTGAGCGCACCCGCCAGCCAGAGCACTTTCCGGGTTTTCACTGCGAATCCGGTTGAAAATGCGGATCCCTCCAAAAGCTATATTCCGGAAAAAACAGTCTGCTTTTCATTGCATTTTGCAAAAAGTTTGCAGTTTGCAACTTGGAAAAGAAAGGCTCTCTTAAAGCGACCTCCCGGGAATACCCTTAAATCAATACAATAAATTAATACCACATTGTGGCACATCAATTGCTCTAGTACTCCCTGAACATCTTGTTCTCAAATAAGATTCTGCAAAGAAAAGGAGGAGTACATGTTAAGAAAACGGAAAATTGCATTATTGGCCATGGGGTTTGCGCTGCTGGCCGGACCGGCCATGGCTGGAGACCTGATGGCGCCGATCTGCGCCGGCTGCCATCAGGCGCCCGACAATACCATCTGGGGCACCATTGTGCCGGGCACCCAGACGGATTCGACTCTTGAGGTGACAACCGGGAGCGCGGTCCACAAGATCCGCTATGACAAGGCATCGGAGCTCAACGGTTTTGTAAACGCCCGGGAACTGCGCGATGAAAAGGCGGTTTCCGTAGAGTTCCGCAAAGCCGACAAGGGCTGGCTGTACGCCGAAACCTTGAGCTCCAAGCCCAGTTATAATTTCCATACCATGGAAAACGTGGTCACCATGGCAGAGGTGGACCGGTACCTGGAAAAAAGTCCCGCGGAAGGCAACTATATGATCGTCGATGCCAGGGGCTATGACAATTTCATCGAAGGCCATCTGCCAAACGCGGTCAACATCCCCTATTATCGCCTCCTGGAGTTCAAGGACCGCCTGCCGAAGGACAAGAACACCAGGATTATCGCCTATTGCCGGGGCTTCACCTGAGGCATGAGCCCTCATTTTGCCCGGGTGGCAAAAGAAGTCTATGGCTACAAAGAGGCGCGCTACATGGTTGCCGGTCATAAGGCATGGCAGGAAGGGATCAATGCCTACTATACCGAGCCGGAATTCCTGAAAATGGCCCAGGAGGAGAACCTTGCCCATATCCTTATCGATCTGCGGAGCCCGGAAAAGGCCGGGAAGGCGCATATAAAAGGAGCGGTCAATTTCCCCGCCGAAGACGACCTGATTGCCGCGGCCCGGGAATTAAGCGACGCCCTTACCAAGAAACAGAAAAAATCCGCCAGGATTATCTACTATGGCGACGACTCGCGAGTGGCCGAGGCAATGCATAAAACCATGCGGGCCAACTATGTGGAAAACGGCTACATTCTTAACGGCGGCCTCAAGGCCTGGAAGGACAAAGGTTATAAAGTCGACAAGGGTTCGCTTGCGGCCGGGGTATCCGACGAAGGCAAGCAAACCCTGCCCGGCGCCATGTCGATTCCCGACTTTGAGAAAATTGCCCGCGATATCCCCGCCGACTCAGTGGTTATTGATGTCCGGGATCCATCCGAATGGGCCAAGACCGGAATTGTTCCGGGCGCCCTCATTATCCCCATAGACACCATGCACCGGCGCTTCAACGAAGTCCCCAAGGATAAAAAAGTCATTATCCATTGCGCCGCGGGCAACCGGGCCTTGCAGGCCTGGCGGCTGCTTTCCGAGAAGGGATATAAAGAGGTCCGTTGGGTAGACGGCAAGCTGAACAAATTCAGCAAGGACATCCTCAAGAAAGGTATTTATGGACAATCGTAAATGACCGCTCTCCTTTAATATGAACTAAACCAGCGGCTGAGCATGTTCCATCATGCTCAGCCGTTTTTTGGTGGGCGGCTTCTTTTTATTGCATTTTGCAATATTTTCCGCTTAGATATCCCCATGAGAAACCTGCAGAAATATCTCCATGTTTTTGTTCTCTTCATCCTGCTCACCGGGACCGGTCATTGCCGGGAGTTGATTTTCAGCACCCATCCCTTTACCAATCCGGCCGATATCCATAAGAGATTCGAACCCCTGGCCTCCTATCTGGCCCGGGAAACCGGGACCCGGATCTCTATCCGGATAGCCCCCACCTACCTGGCCCACGTCAAGGCGATCGGCACCGGCGAGGCCGATCTGGGCTTCGCGGGACCTTCTCCATATGTCCGCGCCCACGATAAATTCGGCGGGATCGAGCTTTTGGCCCGGTTTAAGGTCAGGGACGACAAGAATGACAAGGTCGTTCTGGTCTGTCTTGATAAGGCGCCGTTTAAAACCATCCAAGACCTCAAGGGCGAAACTTTTGCCTTTGGCGATCATCAGTCGTTCGGCAGCCATTTCATGCCGCGCTGGCTCCTCAATCAAAACGGATTGTCCCTGCATGATTTTGCCGCCTATGATTTTGTCAAAAGCCACGATAACGTCATCCTCTCGGTCTTGCATGGCGATTTCTCGGCGGGAGGAGCCCGGCAGGATGTTTTCGATAAATACGCCGACCGCCCCTTGCGGGTATTGGCCGGCCCGTTCACGATCCCCCCCCATGTCCTGGTCTGCCGAACCAGTCTCGATAAGGAATTAAAGGAGAGCCTGCGGCGGAGCCTGCTGGCCCTCGACGATCGCGGGATCCTCGACCGGATCAACGATCAGCTCCTTGGCTTCGAACCGGTCGGCGATGCCGATTTTGACGAGGCGAGACAAATCATGAAATTTATCGAATCCCGATGAGCACTCCCCTCAGGAAGATTTTCATTAAGCGCCTGAACCTGCTGGCAATCGTCTCGGCGATTCTCCTCGGCCTGCTCCTGGTCAAAGCAGAAAGGATGATCCTGCTCTCCGATCTCAATAACAAGGGGGAGGCGCTGGCCGGCATTCTGGCCGCGGTCACCCTGGACGCGGCAATGGTCCACGACTACGCCACCATGGAACGCTATGTCCGGGACATTGTCAGTGATCCGGCCATAACCGGGGTGGAAATCCGCCGGGCCGACAATGAAATGCTCGCCGCCGCGGGAGCGATTGCCGGCCGGGAACGGGAAAACCTGGTGGTCACCAGGGCAATCACCCTCGGCCGGGATACCTTCGGAGAAATCCGGATCACTCTCTCGACCGCCAGGGTCAATGCCATCTCCCGCTATCTGTTGTTCGCCACTTTTGCCGCCGTCGTTCTGTTTCATCTGCTCGGTATCGTTATGGGCAATCTGGCCCTGAAGAAGGCGGTTACCGATCCCCTTCTCCTGCTCAACCGGGCCATGGAAAAGTTCCGCCGGGGAAATTTGAATGAAAAGATCACCATCACCGAGCCCGCCGAATTCGCCACCATCGGCCACTCCTTCAACAGCATGGCCGATACCATTCGGCGCAATTTCGAGGACATTCAGGCACAGCAGGAAAAACTCGAACTTGAACAGAACAAACTCGCCGCCATCGTCGACAGTATCGCCGACGGCCTCTTCGTCACCGACAACCATGGGGTGATCGTCTCCTTCAACCAGTCGGCCACCGACATCACCCTCTTTACCGAGGGGGAGGCCACGGGGGTCAAATGTTCCGATCTTTTCCAGTCGACCCTCTGCAAGGATGCCTGCGCCCTCAACAATCGGGGCGAAACCGTGCGCAACAAGGAGACCATCCTGAAAACCAGGGACGGCAGGACCCTCAATGTCTCCGTCAGTTCGGCCATGCTCTTCGACGTCAACGGCGAGGCGGTGGGCGGGGTCCAGACCTTCCGGGATATCACCCTTGAAAAAAAACGCCAGGAAATATACTGCCATACAGAGAAACTGGCCACCATCGGCCAGCTGGCGGCAGGCGTGGCCCATGAAATCAACAATCCGCTCTCCAATATCCTCGGCTATGCACGCCTGATCCGGCCGGACACCCCGGGTGAAGAGATTGAAAGGCGGGTGGCGGTTATCGTCGAGCAGGCGCGCAAATGCAGCGACATTGTCAAAGGGCTCCTGGATTTTTCCCGGAGCTCAGGCGCCGAACCGGAAGAATTCCCCCTTTCGCCCCTTCTGGAAAAAGTTATCGCCATGCTGCGCTTTCAAGCCGATAATCAGCACACTAAAATCGAATTCGAGCCGTCCGGCGAGTACTCGGTCTATGCCGATGCCGGTAAAATCGAGCAGGTTGTATTCAATCTGCTGCTCAATGCGTTGCAGACCACGCCAAGGGCGGACCGGGTCCGGGTCTCCACCGGCCGGGCCGGCAAAAACATCTATTTTTCGGTTGCCGATAACGGTCCCGGCATAGAGCCCGGCTATCACCAGAAAATTTTCGATCCTTTTTATACCACTAAACCCGTCGGCGAAGGCACCGGCCTCGGCCTCTCCATTTGCGCGGGCATAGTGGCCGAAGCCGACGGTTCCATCGATGTCGAGACCAGGGAAGGCGGCGGAACTGTATTTACGGTGTTGTTGCCCGAAAAAGAGTAACCGTTCAGCAGCACCGCATCTTCGGACGATCGGCCCGGCTTACGTACACGAGGTACGCAGCGCCGGTCCGCTTGTCCAAATCTGCACCACTGCTGAACGGGTTACAGTCCGGCGTTTTTGGATACTTTGGCATCCGCCCCGGTGAACGGTTACGAAAAAGATAACACCCTGTGAGGTTGCGATAGATGAACCTGTTGATTGTCGACGATGATCTGAGGCAGAGGGAGCTGCTCGAAGAAGTTTTTACGAGCAGGGGTTATGGGGTAACCTCATGCGGTAATGGCCGGGAGGCCCTGCTCCACCTGGAAAATGAAAAATTCGAGACGGTGATTACCGATCTGAAAATGCCCGATATCGACGGCAAGGAGGTGCTGAAAGCTTGTCAGGGACAGGACCGGGAACTGCCGGTAATTATCATAACCGGCCACGGCACGGTCGACTCGGCCATCGAGGCCATGAAAATCGGGGCATACGATTATATCCAGAAACCCTTCGATCCCGAGGAATTGTTCCTGGTGACCCGAAAAGCCGTCAAGCATTACGGCTTGATCGAAAAAAACCGCGAACTGGCCGCGGCTGTCGTCACCCTGCGTGCCCATGATTTTATCGGCAAGTCCGCCGCGATGCAGGCGGTCAGGGCCAAGATTGAGCGGGCGGCGCCCCTTGACGTATCGATCCTCATCCAGGGGGAAACCGGGACAGGCAAGGAATTGACCGCCAGGCTTGTCCACCGGGCCAGTAAACGGGCGGAGCGCCGCTTCCTGGCGGTCAACTGCGGCGCTCTAAACGAATCCTTGCTCGAATCGGAACTGTTCGGCCATGAAAAGGGGGCTTTCACCGGCGCGGATAAGGAAAAAAAGGGGCTTTTCGAGCTGGCCTCGGGCGGCACCCTCTTTCTGGATGAAATCAACAACACTAGTCATGCCCTGCAGATCAAGCTTTTGCGGGCGCTCCAGGAAGGCACCTTCATGAGAGTGGGCGGCGGCCGGGAATTGCACGCGGATATCCGGATAATCAGCGCCAGTAACGCCGAGCTCAAGGAAGAGGTGGAAAAGGGGAATTTCCGGGCCGATCTCTTTTACAGGCTCAACGTGATGGATATCACCATCCCCCCTCTTCGGGAGCGCCAGGAAGACATCCCCGAACTGGCCTACTGGTTTTTGAAAAAAATCTCCGCCGAATATGACAAGGAAATCACCTCGATCAGCAATAAGGCGATGACCCTGCTTACCGGCTATTCATGGCCGGGAAACGTCAGGGAGCTGGAAAACTGTATCAGCCGGGCCATTATCATGGAGCAGGGAGAATCTCTCCAGCCCGGCTCGCTGCCCCCGGAAGTCGCCGAAACCGGCCAGGGTTTCCAGGCCGGAGAGCTGCCGGTCATGCCGCTTGAAGAAATGGAAAAATTCATGATTAAAAAAGTTCTGGCCCTGACCGATGGCAACAAGAGCCGGGCCGCGCAACTCCTCGGCATCGATGCTTCAACCCTGTGGCGGAAAATGAAGCGGTATCGGGAATGATGGCGGCGGGGAAGTTCGGTGGATACACTGCCTGTTTCCTGAATCCGTGAGCGTTCGAGAACGGTGCAGATGCAAGACGGCAACGATGTCGATAATACTGATGGTATATCAACGAGTTGCCAACGCGGCAGATGCGCCGTTATCGGGCGCCCCGCAGGGCGGCGGGGTGTACCCCGGCAATCCAGGGGAAAACGATTATCTTATCTAATTACAAACTGATAAAGTGGAATTCCCCGCGAAGCCGTCACGGATTCAGGTATTTTTCCACTCTTTTCAAGGCAGGGAATTCGGCAAAATAACTTGAATTAATTCGGCGTTGGTATTACGTTTTCAATAAAAGGTAATACATGGAGAATGTGTCATGCCCACTACAACTACCACCATTAAAGGTCAAGTTACCATTCCGGCTCGGATGCGGAAGAAACTGAATATCCATCAAGGCACTCGTCTGAAGGTCGAGGAGAAAAACGGCAAGATCATCATGGAGCCTTTGCCGGATGATTTTCTCGAAGCCGGCCGGGGTTTCCTTAAAAGCAAGGGGAAAGTTCTGAAATCGTTGCTGGCCGACCGGAAGTTCGAGGCGGATAAGTGAAGAAGTATGTCTTTGACAGTTACAGCCTTCTGGCCTTCCTGGAGGATGAACCGGGGGCGGATCTGGTCGAGCGGGTTCTGCGCGATATTCTAAAGGGCAGGGCCAAGGGATTTCTGAGCGTGATCAACCTGGGCGAGATTTATTATATCACTTTGCGTGAACAGGGGAGCGAAGTGGCCGAAGGGGTTATAGAACTCTTGGCGGGTTATCCCCTGCGGTTGATCGATGCGGACTGGTCGTTGACCAAGGAAGCGGCGGCATTGAAGGGAAAATACAGAGTTGCCTACGCGGATTGTTTTGCGGCAGCTCTTGGCCTGAAGAATAATGCCGCAGTTCTCACCGGCGACCCGGAGTTCAAGCAGCTGGAAAAGGAAGTCGAAATCCTCTGGCTTCCATAAAATCGGTTAAAGCTGAGTTGAGCAGCTTGCCTGCTCGTACGAAACTTATGCCCTTGCGGTATAAAGCTGAGTTGAGCAGCTTGCCTGCTCGTATGAAACTTATGCCCTTGCGGTATAAAGCTGAGTTGAGCAGCTTGCCTGCTCGTACGAAACTTATGCCCTTGCGGTATAAAGCTGAGTCGAGCAGCTTGCCTGCTCATACGAAACTTATGCCCTTGCGGTATAAAGCTGAGTTGAGCAGCTAGTCTGCTCGTACGAAACTTATGTGCCGCGAAGCACCTCCTCAAGGGAGGATTGAACTGAACCCTTGCGGTATAAGTCATTTTATCCAAAGTCTTTCCGGGATTCCATTCATGATTTAAAAAGTTCTGACCCTGACCGATGGCAACAAGAGCCGGGCCGCGCAACTCCTCGGCATCGACGCTTCAACCCTGTGGCGGAAAATGAAGCGGTATCGGGAATGATGGCGTCAGGTCATCTCCGGTATTAAGGCTGCGGCTGAATCCCGGCGCAGTGCCTTCTCGTCAACCGGGTCCATCAGAAAAAATACCTCACCCGCAATTCCAGCTTGTTACTGTTCTGTTTTTCGCCGTTTTCGGTGAAGACCCCACCGTTAATAATCGAAAAGCGCAGCCGCATCTCCCAGTTCGTGAAGCCGGTATAAACAGCTTCCGGGCTGAGAGAGTAGCTGTTGTCGTCAAGGTTGACGATGGCGGTAGCGCCGGGGATGAAATAGAGGAGATCGTAAGGTTCTTTCAAGGAGAACTTGACGTAGAGGTAATTCCTGCCGGGCTGCGGTTTCCGGTAGCCGTTTAAGCCGGCGGCGGCCGCTTTCCGGAAAAGGGTCTGATCTCCACTGTCGGAAAAGAGCTTTTCGGCATCTACCAATAATTGATAGTAAAGATCCAACTCGGCGCCGGTATAGCCGTCGTCATTGTGATAAAATTCTATAATGGTGGTGAGCTCGTTCTTGGTGAGATAGCGCAGGCCGAGAAGATAGCTGGTGTCAGCGCGCTTGCGGGGGGCAATTGAGCCGTCAGCGGCGAGTGCCATTGTTTCCTGTTTGGGGACATGGGCAAGTTCCCCGTGGATTTCGAAGTTCGGGGTCACATTGCGGGAGAAATCCATGCCATAGCCGGCGGGTCGGCTATCGCCGGAATACCAGATGAAATCGAAATCGGTATCCCGGTAGAGCAGATAGAGTTTGGCGGCAAGGTTTGTCTGATTTACTTCGCCAAAGTCTTCATTGACGCCCGGCCATACCGGCAGCACAACCGTCGTAAGGGCCGCTGTCCGCAAAGGCCCGGAAAAACTCTTGACCAGATCGAGGCCGGCCCCGACATAGCCCTCCAGCGCCTCTTCCGGGTTCAGGGGATCTTTGGGCCGGGCAATAAAACCGGCCGGGTTCCAGGCGTAGCCCTTCCCCCATCTGAAGACCTTTTTACCCAGGTCAACCGTGGCCACTGGAGTGGGTTTGATACTGGCATAGGCCTCGAAAATATCCGCCTTGTCGTCCCAGCTGATATCATCTTGCCGGGCCGTGGCCTGGCCCAGCCAGTTGAAGGAGGCAATACCTTTCGCGTAACTGCCGTCGAGTTGCAGGGTTGTAGCGAAACGATCCAGGGTGGAACGGCGATCGTTGTGGAAGCTGGCGGAATAAAGGACGCCGTCCTGGTTCAAGTCGCTGTGCTCAAATTTGAGTTCAAGATAGCCGCCCCACTCGAAGGGTTTTTTCTCGAATTCCCCCAAATCGAAACTGTACTCCTCCGCCTGGGCCGCGGCCCAAAGCGGCAGAGATAAAAAAACCAGCGGCACAATAAAAAAAAAGCGTTTTCCCGGAAAAGCATACCTCATCGAAGTTCATCGACCCGGGGGAGATAGTTCAGGGTAAAGACTTCATCCGCCAGTTCCCTCGGAGTGATTTTCGCCCAGAGCATAACCGACTTATATCCCTTGTACAGCGGGCTGTCGGTCTCCATGACCGACGGGCGCAACAGACCGTTGCCGAAGTCTTTGATCTCTTTCAGATACAAGGTCTTGATCAGCATGCCGCTCACGGCTAAACACTTGATCTTGACAGGCACCATGGCCTTTTTGTCCACCTGCATTTCAAGGCGGTCATAAGCTACGGTTGCGTTTCTTGCCTTCAGGTCGAGGAGGTAGAATTCCCCCTCGTCGCTTACCTTTTCGGCGTTGTATTCGACGCTGTAATCAAGCCGCATGATGTCGGAATTGTTAAAAACCCCGCCCACCACGGACTGCAAGCTGGTGATCCGAATAGGCTTGCCGACCGCGGGAATATAAAGCCAGATGTTTTCACCCAGGCGCAGGGTGGACCTTCCCTTTTCGCTGGCCGGAGCCAGAAAGAGTGCCACCATCTTGTCCTGCCCCTTTTTGACGGTGTACAGGGTAAACTCCTTTCTTTTGCCGTCCGGTTCAATATTGATCAACTTCCGGTACATTTCGAAGGATTGCGGCTGCATGTTGGCGTCAACCCGGCGGAGGATTTCATTACCGTCCACGCCCCACGCCGCCGCGGCCGGCAGAATCAAAGCCAGGCAGATCAATGCCGGATACAAGATAAATCTAATCATGCTTATCACTTTTCCTTTCCGGTGGAAGGCCGGGATAGTCGTTTTCGTCCTGAACACAAACATAACGATCAGGCGTGGCGCAGGGCCTCAATCGGGTCCAGGCGGGAGGCCTTGATGGCGGGCTGCAAACTCGCCAGGACCGAAACCGCAATGACCAGCAACACAATAAAGACAACCTGAGCCGGATCGATGCCGGCCTGCAGAAGCAGATCTTTCTGCCGGCCGAAATCGAAGGTGATATTGGCGTTATTGATCACCAGGAGAGCGATGGCGAAAAGAACGGTTCCCAGAAGGCTGCCAAGCCCTCCCAAAAGAAAACCCTCCCAGATAAACAGGCTGGAAATCCGCCCCGGCGGAGTGCCGATGGCGGCAATGGTGCCGATTTCGCCCATCCTTTCATAAACCGCCATAATCATCACGTTCATCACGGAAACCAGAACAACGGTTATAAGCATGATTTTAATGAACAGGGTCAGGAGATCGATCATCTTGACGATATTGGCAAAGGGAGTCAGCTGTTTCCAGCTGTGAACTTCAAAAAGAGGCTTGCCCTGGTCATTTTTGAAAGCGCCGAGCTCCCTTTCAAGTTTTGCATAAAGTGCGGGGAGGTCGTCGATGTCCTTGAGCCGCACCGCTATTTCACTTACTTCAACGCCTTCAATCCGGAGCAGATCCCTGGCATCGGCAAGATGGATGGCCCCGTCCCTGCCCCCGGGTCCGGTGATTCCCTCAAGCACCCCGGCCACCACAAATTGCCGGCCGTTGACCGAGCCATCCCGATTGTTTGCGACCAGCACCGCGACATCACCGGGCTTGACCCTGAGCCCCCTGGCCAGAAGTTCGGGAATCAGGATTTCCCCCTCTTCAAGAAGGGGGGTATCCCGGTCTTTTCGCTCCAGAACCCGACCGGCAAGAAGCGGCATTGTCCTCGCCTCCTGTTCCGGATTATAGGCGTTCAGCCGTATATTGGTGGTCTGGGCAAAATTGCTGAACATGGCGCCTAGCCTGATCCGCATGGTATAGGATTCCACAACCTCTTCCGCGTCCAGGACCTTTTTGATGATGCCGATCTGCTTCTCGTTCAGATTGCGGTCGAGGGGCAGGTTGTCCACCGAGGCCACATAGCCTTTTTTGTGGATCTGGATATGGCCCAGCATGGAGTCGGTGATCTGCCCGGTCATCATCGCCTTGAAGGAACCGCTAACCGAGATAAACAGAAGAACGGCCAGAACCCCCAAGGTGACCAGGGTCGTAGTCAGCATGGTGCGACGTTTATAACGCCTGAGATTGCGAGCGGCAATTTTAATGATATTAAGCATTGTTGCCTCCCGAGCCTTTATGGGTTGAGGTTATCCTGCCGTCTTCCAGGGTATGGATTGTTTCAGCATTCTCGACGACCCGTGGATCGTGAGTCGAAAAAATAAATGTGGTCTTGAATTCGTCGCGCATCTGTTTCATCAAGGCAATAATCCTATAGGATGTTTCCTTGTCCAGGTTCGCGGTCGGCTCATCAGCCAGAATAAGTTTGGGGTTGGCAACCAGGGCACGGGCTACGGCAACCCGCTGTTTCTGACCACCGGATACCTGGGAGGGAAGCTTGTTGGCCTGGTCGGCCATTCCGATGGCTTCCAGAAGTTCGGTTACCCTCTTTTTGCGGTTGGCAGGACTCCATTTCTGGACCATGAGCAACGGGTATTCTATGTTTTCATAAACGGAAAGGACCGGCATCAGATTGAAATCCTGAAAAATAAAGCCCAGATACTTTCCCCGAAAATCAGCAGCCTGCCTTCGATCCATTGTCGAAACATCCTGACCCGCCACACTCAAATATCCTTGAGATGGAGAATCCAGGCAGCCGATCATGTTCAGCAGAGTACTCTTGCCGCTGCCGGACGGGCCGACAAACGAGACAAAAGCGCCTTCGTCAATGTCAAGATCGACCCCCCGGATGGCCTGCACCTCAATCTCTCCGGTCGAATAAGTTTTCCTCAGCTCCCGAGCTTTAACCAGCGCCATAGAAATCTCCCCTTTGTTAAAAAAAATGTTTTTCGAGATATACCATATGGATGAACCAAGTCTCAATTTAAAACACGGTACCCTGTCCTCGCAGGATGCCGCCGGGGGGCACTTCCCGGCATCCGGCCCGTTCTCGGGGGTTTACCGTTCAGGTCATTGTTTAGCCGCCAACACCTTATAGACTGCCATGAAGTCCTCTTCCGCCAGGCCTTCGCGTTTTGCCAGCGCATAAAGTTCCTTGGCCGCGTTCATTCCCGGCAACGCCGCACCGGCTTCATAGGCTGTTTGCGCGGCAAGGTGCAGATCCTTGTGCATCCATTGCAGCGGAAACTCGACTGCATAGTCATCCTCCTCGAACTTCCGGCGCTTGCTATTCAGGAAGGGTGCGGTAACCGGCGACGATGCCAGGGTTTCGAAGATCGCCTGCCTGGTCATGCCGAGCGCTTCGCCGAAGACCAGGGCCTCGGAGAAGGCAGTCATCGCCTGGCCGAGGATGATATTGTTGACCATCTTCATGGCCGAACCCATGCCGTGACCGCCCATCGGGAAAATCACCTTGCCCATGGCCTCGAAGAGCGGCCGGGCCGCCTCCATATCCTGATCGGATCCCCCGACAAAGAAGACGAGCTGGCCGGCCTCGGCCGGACCCTTCGAGCCGGCCACCGGTGCGTCGAGGAAACGGATCTTGCGCGCGGCCGCCTCCCCCGCCATGCGTTTCGAGAAAGAGGGATTCACAGTCGTGCAGTCGATCCAGAGCGCCTCGGCCGGCATGGTGTCAAGGAAGGAATACCTGCCATGCAAGGCTGTCTCGCCAACCGCCTCGGGGGTTGAAAGCATCGTAATGACGATCTTGACCCGCTGACCGAGATCCATGGGGGTATCGGCCCACGAGGCCCCCAGATCCAGTAAGGACCCGGCCTTTTCGCGGGTGCGGTTATAGAGCACGAGTTCATAACCCCTTTTAAGCAGATTGGCGGCCATCCGGCTGCCCATGATGCCCAATCCAATAAATCCGATCTTCATGACGATTTCCTCTTTTGTTGTTAAATCAATTTTCCGGGTTGTCTTATGTTTCGTTTAAAGAATACGGTCCAACTCCCCCGGCAAGTCAATCATTTAAATCATTTTTTCCCGGAAAATCCGGCCGGGCGGGAGCCTGAAAAGCTGTTGTCGTGGTTGTTGCCGATATTGATGATGTGGGCTCACCCGACGATCGTGCTAGTTTTCCTGTTTGAGTGGACAGGTGTCCTGACGAACAGGAGTTATGGCGCCACGTTTTTCGGATCAGGAGGCCCGGTTATTTTATTGATTCAGACATTGCGCCGTCAACCGAAAGCCTCGCCTGAGGGAACCCCGCGGCAAGAGCCGGGAATAAGAAGAGCGCCCTCGCGGGATATAGCCACTGATCGGTCCAGGTCCGGTCACCTGCCTAAAGAGTGAACTGGCCCGCAATTTGCAAATGTCGAAAGGGAGTTCGAAAGAGAAGACTGAAGAGGAAACTGATTATAAAAAAATTCGGGAGGTAAAAAACCATGAAAGTAAGTGTCGATAAAGATCTGTGTATCGGTTCGGGTAATTGCGAAGCCACCTGTCCCGAGGTCTTCGAAGTGCGCGGCGAAAAGGCTCACGTAAAGGTGGATCCGGTTCCCGAAGACCAGGAGGATAAGGCGCAGCAGGCAATTGACGGGTGTCCGTCCGGCGCCATCACCAAAAGCTGATGAGGCCGCAAAAAGTCACAAATTCAGTCATTGCGAGCGAAGCGAAGCAATCCACAAACATGTAACTAGTTGAAAATACTCGATTGCTTCGTCGCTTCGCTCCTCGCAATGACGTGGCAAATCAGTTTTTGCGAGTTTGTCAAAGCTGATGGGTCGCAAAAAACACCAAATAAGGCATAGCAATCCGATCTGCTGAGTGGTGTGAAATAGATACAAAAAAAGGGTTTCAAGCCGTAAGCCTGAAACCCTTTGCATTTAAATGGTAGCGGGGGCCGGATTTGAACCGACGACCTTCGGGTTATGAGCCCGACGAGCTACCGAACTGCTCCACCCCGCATCACTGAAGCCAACACTATAATAAACAGGCCGAATTTGTCAATATACTTTATCAATAAAACTGCTTTGCATCCGATTAAGTTCTCGGACGGAAGTAGCTGAAATCGTTAAAAAACTGTAACCGTTCACCGGGGCGGTCGCCAAAGTATCCAAAACCGCCGGACTGTAACCGTTCAGTAGTGGTGCAGATTTGGACAAGCGGATCGGCGCCGCGTACCTCGTGTACGTAAGCCGGGCCGATCGTCCGAAGATGTGGTGCTGCTGAACGGTTACAAAAAACTCACAAGACCGGCACGATAGCCTTCAAGAACCGGCCCCGGCGATCAGGGTTAATTTATCCAGGAAATAATCGGGGAAACGGGTGAGCTTGCCCTGAAGATCGACAACGGCGTGCATGGTATATCCCCTGACCAACAGCTGCCCGTCGTCAGCCCTGATGACCCGGTGGTTGAAGCGGCAGGACATCTTTCTGACATCGTGAACCGAAGTCTCAACGACCAGCAGATCGTCATAACGGGCAGAGGCTTTGTAACGGGTATGACATTCCACCACCGGCAGGATATAGCCTTTCTCCTCCAGTTCGCGATACGAAGCGCCGTTGGCCCGGAGAATCTCGGTCCGCCCCGCCTCGAAAAAATGGAGATAATTGCCGTAATAGACCACCCCGCCGGAATCCGTGTCCGCATAAAGAACCCGGCGCTCGGTGCGATGGATATAGTCGCCCATGGCCTCGTCGACCGTTTTTGCCATTACTCATCCACCTGCATCAATCGGTTGAAAAAAGCCCGGCCGTCGCTATACGATACTCCGCTCTTAAGCCCGTTTGATTCGGTATAGGTCAAACCGGAAGCCGGCCCGGGCTCTTTTGAATCGTAGATCGCCACCGGCACCGGCTGTGAATCGTGGGTCATGGTACTGAGCGGGGTGAAATGATCCATCGCTACCACCAGCCGGAACGGCGGCCCGTTCCGTAATCCTTCCAGAATCGGCTTGACGATCCTGGTGTCGAAATCGGCAATGGCCTTCAGTTTGTCATCCCGGGAACCCTGATGAGCGGCCTCATCCGGCGCCTCCACGTGGACCACGACCAAATCGCACTCCTTAATACTTTGCAGGGCGGCTTCGACCTTGCCCGCGTAATTGGTGTCGAGATAACCGGTGGCCCCCTCGACATTCACAATCCCCAAGCCCGCGTAGACTCCGATCCCCTTAAGCAGGTCGACGGCGGAGATTAGGCTGCCTTTGATGCCGTATCTCTCCGGCAGGGTCACCATTACCGGCGCCCTGCCCTGCCCCCATAGCCAGATGGCGTTGGCGGGGTTCTCGCCGTTGGCCAGACGGCGGCGGTTAACCTCGTGGCCCACCAAAATGCCGCAGGCCTTTCGGATGGTTTTCCCGAGCACAGGGGTTTTCAGCATGCGGTTCCACTGCCCGGAAACATCTTGACCGGTATAGTCGTGGGGCGGTTCCGCCTCGTAATTATCCGGACTATCCTTGACGACCAGCAGATGACGGTAACTCACGCCGGAATGGAATTGAAGGTTGTCGTCGTTCAACTCCGCCGCCAGCGCCTCGATCAACTCGCGGGCTTCCGGGGTGGAGATGTGACCGCCGCTGTAATCGACCATGATCACCTGACCGTCTCCGTCGCGGTCCAGAGTAACCAGGTTGCAGCGGAAGGCCGTCTCCCGCGGCGCCAGTTCTACCCCCATGCTGGCCGCTTCCAGGGGGGAACGGCCGGTGTAGAACTCCTCGGGCCGATATCCGAGCAGCGAAAGATTCGCCACATCGCTGCCGGGCGGGTAGCCGTTCGGGATCGTTTTAAGCAGGGCCAGCTCGCCGTTTTTCGCGACGAAATCCATGGCCGGGGTGTCGACATACTCCAGGGGAGTAAGTCCGCCCAGCTCGGCAATGGGCAGATCGCCCATGCCGTCGCCGATCAGAATTACCGTTTTAGTCTTCGCCATTATCCCGGTCCTGAAGGATTCTGATCTTGACGGTCTTGACCGGACAGATGTCGAGACTGTCGATTTCGGCAAGGGCCTTTCTAACCGACGATTCACTGGCCTCATAGGCAAGGATCACCACCGGTACCGTACCACCCTCTTCCCGGCTCTTCTGGATCACCGACTCGATGCTGATATCGTTCTTGCCGAGAATACCGGCCAAAGTGGAAAGCACCCCCGGTTCATCGGCTGCCGAAATCCTGAAATAGTAGGGGCAGCGCAGCTCTTCCATCGGGGTGATCGAACCCGCCGTGATATTCTCGGGCCGGTAGGAAAGACTCGGCACCCGGTTTATCGAACCGTGAACGATGTTCCTGGCGATATCGACAACGTCGGCGGCCACGGCACTGCCGGTGGGCATCTTGCCGGCGCCGAGCCCGTAGAGGAGAACATTGCCGACCATATCGCCGTTGAAATGGATGCCGTTATAGGCGCCGCCGATATTGGCCAGCATATGCCGCTCCGGCACCATGGTCGGGTGGACCCTGGCCTCGACATGATCGCCATGATTAACGCTGATCGCCAGCAGCTTAATCCGATAGCCGAACTCCCGGGCAAACTCGATGTCGATCGGCTCGATGGAGGAAATTCCCTCGGTGCTGATATCCTCCAGCTTGACATGCATGCCGAAGGCCATGGTCATCAGGATCACCAGCTTGTGGGCGGTATCGATCCCCTCGATGTCATAGGTCGGGTCCGCCTCGGCGTAGCCGATCTCCTGGGCCTCGGCCAGCACCTCCTGGAACGGCGCGCCTTCGTCGGTCATTTTATTCAGGATATAATTGGCGGTGCCGTTCATAATGCCCATAATCGACATGATATTGTTGGCGACCAGCCCCTCCTTGAGGGCCTTGATCACCGGAATGCCGCCGCCGACACTGGCCTCGAAACCAACTTCCACCCCCTGGGCGGCGGCGGCGTTGAAGATCTCCATGCCGTGCTGGGAGATCAGAGCCTTATTGGCGGTGACCACATGTTTGCCCCTGGCAATGGCCTTCAGGATAAAGGTCTTGGCGGGTTCGATGCCGCCGATCAGTTCAATGACAATATCGATTTCCGGATCTCCGAAGATATCCTCAACATCCTTGGTGAGTTTGACTTCGCCCAAATGGGCGGGAATCGACTCGACATTTAAATCGGCAACGGTTTTAAGACGAATCAGGTGACCGGTTCTTTTCTCCAGGCGCGCGGCCTGTTCGTGCAAAACCTCGGCGGTGCCGCTGCCGACCGTCCCAAAGCCGATAAGTCCAACGTTGATTGTTTTCATATAAAGTTAACCTTTTGTCTTTGGCGCAAAAAAAAATCCCTTTTCCGAAACAAAACTTTCTAAAAAGATTAGTTTCCAAAATAAACGGCAAAAACTACCTTTTTTACGTAAGGATGTCAAAATAATAACACCGGAATCGATGGCGTTGCGAAAAGCTTCCGGCGGGGCGGAAAATCAGCCTTTGTTCCATCACACCCAAGGGTGCTTCCGTTCAGGGCACTCATCGGGGCGCGGTCGCCGGAGTCCGGCCGGGGACAATGTTTTTCCCCGGACCCGGAAAGCCGTCATTCCCAAATGCTTTATCGCACCTCTTTCGAAGAGGCCGCATTGACATCCCAGCTAAATATAATTAAAATCTTCTGGTTATCTAAGGACCATTAAAACCCATAATCAAACTCTCTTTCGAGGTAGAAATAGCGTGGATAATCTCAGCCTTTTCGCCATGTTCTGGCATGCCGGACCAGTAGTTAAATTCGTCATGCTGCTCCTGCTGTTTTTTTCGCTAGGCTCATGGTACATCGTCTTCAACAGGTATATGCGTTTCAAAAAAACCAGCCGGAACACCACCAATTTCCTGAAGAGTTTCTGGAGCTGCAAGAGTCTGAACGAGGCAAATCAATTCATCGACAAATCCCTGGCCTGCCCTGAGTATTCAATCTTTAAATCGGGTTACAAGGAACTCCAGAAGATCACCAAAAGCAAGTCCCACGATCCCGAGGAAAAATCACTGGCCATGCGCATGGCAGGGGTCGACAATCTCAAGCGCAGTCTGCAGAAGACCGAATCGGCAGCCGTTAACGACTTGAGCCGGAACCTCGCCTTTCTGGCCACCACCGGCAGCGCCACCCCGTTTATCGGCCTGTTCGGCACGGTCTGGGGAATCATGGCCTCGTTCCACGAAATCGGTAAAAGCGGTTCCGCCTCTCTGGCCGTGGTGGCGCCGGGCATCTCCGAGGCCCTGGTGGCCACCGCCGCCGGCCTGGCCGTCGCCATTCCCGCCGTTATCTTCTATAACTACTTCTCCAATCGGGTCGCCGAAATGGAAAGCGAAATGCAATCCTTTTCCGCCGACTTCATGAACCTGATCGAGCGCGATCTTATCTCCAGAGCTTAACGATTTTAACCCCGCACTAACTGGTAAAATTCTATGGGATTTACTCCTCGAAACGGAAAAAACGGTCTGGTTTCCGATATAAACGTCACACCTCTGGTCGACGTCATGCTGGTCCTGCTGATCATTTTCATGATCACGGCGCCGATGATGAGCCAGGGCGTCGATGTCGACCTGCCGGAAACCACTGCCAAGCCCCTGCCCCAAAAGGAAAAACCGATCACGATCTCCATCACCCGTGATGGGGAGATTACCATCAACCGGATCGAGGTTAACCGCCGGCTTCTCCGCCAGGAACTGGAAAAGATGGCGGGGGAAAGCAAGGAGCGGCCGGTCCTCCTCAATGCTGACAAAAACGTTGCATACGGCACTGTGGTTGGAATAATGGCCGACGTCAAGGACTCCGGCTTCGACAAACTGGGAATGATCACCGAACCCCTCCCCTATAACAAAGCCGAAAAATGATAATCGGGTTTCAAGAATTCTTCAGAGACCTGGCCACGTTTTTCAAAGAGCTGGCAAGCCTTTGCTCCCCTCGGGCGATTTCTAACGGATTCACCGGCCTATGGAGGGATATTCGCACGGACCACTACCGGAAAATCCCGCTGCTCCTAACCGTGGCCTTCCATCTCGGCGTCCTGGCGATCTCGATTATCACCCCTTTTATCATGAATGTCGGACCTCCGAAATTACCGGAAGTATACACGGTCAATCTCTACAAGGCTCCGAAAGAAGCAGCTCCGCCGCCGGCCCCCGAAGTGGTCAAGGTCACCACCCCGGCGCCCAAGAAGGAGGTAGCCACCCCGGTCCGCGAGAAGGTTGTAGTGGCCACGAAACCCGTCGAAACAGAGCCTGCACCACCGCCTCCGGTTCCCAGAGAAAAAATTTCTCTTTCACCGATCCGCCAACGCCTTGAAGAGGAGAAGAAAGAAAAAGAGGCCCGGAGGCGCAGCGAGGAACAGCGCAGAAACGAACTGGAACAACTTAGATTGGGTTATCTCGAAGAGCGCGCTGAAAAAGAGAGGGTCAAGGCTGAAAGCGTGGCGGAACAGGCCGAACAGGCGGCCGTTGAGGCGAAAAAGGCGGCCCTGGCCAGGATTGCCGAAGGCTACCGTTCCTCGGATCAAAACAGGCGGAACCAGCCCGAATCAACCGGGACCGGTACCGACAAGGGCGGTCCGAATCAACAAGAGCTTGAGGCTCTGGATCGATACCGGGCCAGGCTTTTCAGACACATATCCCCCCACTGGCAACTGCCGGAGCTTCAGGAATGGGATGAGGACCTGAGAGCGGTGATCGTCATGCAGGTTAACCGGGACGGGACCGTCACCGGCACCTACTTCGAAAAACGGTCCAGGGATTCGCGTTTTAACCGGTACGTCCAGAAAGCCATTGACAATGCCCAGCCCCTGCCGCCTTTTCCGATTGATTTCCATAAAAAAAGCGAGGAAATTGGGGTGACATTTTCCCCAAGTGGTTTACTTTAATTATTTCTGCAATTCCAATCCCGGGCAATCTCAAGAGACAAATCTTTTACGATATGAAACACTTTTCCTTTTTTACCCTTGCCGCCCTGCTCTTCCCGCTGTTTATGGCCGGTCCGGTCGCGGCCCGTATTGATATTGACATTTCCTCGGCCGAGCTGCGCAAAATCCCCGTAGCCGTCCCCTCTTTCACTAACGGCAAAGCGGGAGAGTCCGGCGAACTCGGCAGGGAGATGGCGGAGACTATTGCCAAGGCCCTGGAATTTCACGGCTTTATTTCGGTAATTCCATCGCAATCATACGGAGGCGGCCAGCAGGAAGATTGGCTTGAAGTGGGGGCCGATTTCACCGTAATCGGCAAATATACAGAAGCTGACAACAAGATTACCATGGAGATCAGGCTCCTGGACAACTCGACCAGCCGCATGGTTCTGGGCCGCCGCTATCGAGGTGATTCCGGCAAGAACCGGATAATGCTTCTCAAGTTCAGTAATGAAATCATCAAGACCATGACCGGCGAACCGGGGGTCAGTCTGACTAAAATATCTTTTGTCTCCGAAAAAAACGGCGTAAAGGAGATTTACCTGAGCGATATCTTCGGCGATGAACCGCGACAGATAACCAAGCACAATCAAATTGCCGTCTCCCCGCGCTTCACCCCTGACAATCTCTTTCTTTCCTACACATCGTATCACAGCGGCAACCCCAACCTCTATCTGACCGAACTTGCCCAGGACAAGATAACCACGCCAATCTCCCGCCGTGAGGGTTTGAACATGGCTCCGGCCTGGAGCCCGGATGGCGAGACCATGGTCATAACCTTGAGCAGCAGAGGCAATCCCGATCTCTTCCTGATGAGCCGCGATGGTGAAATTATCCGGCAGTTGACCAAAAACGCGGGGATCAATGTTTCCCCAAGCTGGTCGCCGGACGGCAGTCGGCTGGCCTTCGTTTCCGACCGAAGCGGCACTCCCCAGATCTACATAATGGATATAAACAGAAGAACGGTCAGTCGCTTGACTTACCTGGGCAATTACAACTCCACTCCGGCCTGGTCGCCCCAGGGTGACCAGATCGCCTACTCGGGATACTACGAAAATCAATACCATATTTTTCTGATTCCGGCAGAAGGTGGCCGCCCGACCAGGCTTACCCGTTTGTGGGGAGATTATGAAACCCCCACCTGGTCTCCGGACGGACGTCAACTGGCTTTTTCAAGAAATCTGAACGGCGACAAGAAGATCTGCGCCATTTACAAGAACGGTTCCGGTTTCAGGGTACTTTTCGACTGGGAAGGCAATGAATCGATGCCTCAATGGTCTCCCAGACCGAACTCTTAGGAGGTAAGCGATCACAGGGCGTCGTATCTGCTGTGTTATCGGCCTGCTCATGTACACCAGTACACATCGCAAGCCGATGCCTTGCATCTCCACCACCCTGTAATCGCTTACCGGATGGGAGATTGGCCAATCATGGGCGGCTTATCCCGTGATCGGTTACCTTGGGAATTGTAGCCAGCCGGGGATTCGCCGCACCCGCCGGACTGGAATTGCACGAAAAAACGCGTAAGTGCCTGCGATGAGGGCAGGAGTGAACCCGCCAGATCCTGTTCAATAGACGTTTTCGGGTAAGCGGCTGATTCCGCAAATTATCCTGATCAAAATAAACTTGTATCTATTTCGTTTTCTTCTGGCAAATTGTCCTTTTCAGGCTATATTTTGAATTGCTTAAATATACTGAACTCGCAATAGTCAAAAACAAGATGGCTAAGCAATCCCCTCTTGCGGCGTGAAAATCATCCCGTGCCAATACGGGTTTCTCGGTGAGACAAAAATCAATAAGGGAAGTATACGTATGAAATTCATTACCAGACACCGTTCGCTGCTGTTCTGCCTGCTCCTCTCTCCTCTTCTCACGCAGTGCATCGCCACCCAGCAGGATTTGAAATCCCTGGAACTGCGGCTTAGGACCGTCAACAACAAGATGCGCAGCCTCGACATGAATTACGAGGACCTTCATGAGGAAACCACCAATAGGGCCAACAAGAACACCGTGGAGGCCCTCCAGAAAAATCTGGCCGGCACCGCAAATTCAATTGACCAATTGCAGATCCAGTTGCTGCAAGTTAAAGGACAGATGGAAGAAAACTCCCATCATTACGGAAAGCTCCAGGAAGAGGCCCAGGATCATCGGGATAACCTCAGTGTCAGGTTCCATGACCTCCATGATGGAATAGAAAATCTGCGAATAACTCAGGATGATCTGACGGCCAGGATAAACCAGCTCGAACAACGAATTGAAAATAACGGCAAGCTGATTCGCGATGTTTCGGAAGGTCTGAGCAAAGAAAAGGCGGCCAGGGCTGCCGAAGCCGCTGAACTTGCCCGCAGAGAGGCCAACGCCGCGGCCAGGGCGGCCAAAGCCGCCGAAGAGGCCAAAGCCAAGGCCAGAGCGGCGGCCAATGCGCGCCGAGCCGAAAATGAGCAGTCGTCAAGCGGCAACCCCCGGATCATCGAACCCGCCGCCAGCAAGAAAGAGATCGAGCCAGCCGCGACGGCAACGACCACGACATCCGGTTCCGCCACCGAACGAGATCCGGCAAAAGAGCTTTACGATTCCGGCATAGCAGCCTATTCCGCCGATAAATTCAAGGAAGCCTATGCCGCTTTCACCAATTACATTGAAAAGTATCCCACCGGCAATCTCAAGGCCAATGCCAGGTTTTGGTTGGGAGACAGCCTCTATGCCCAAAAGGAGTACGAGCTTGCCATCCTGGAATACCAGAAAGTCATCGCCGACTACCCGAAACACGAAAAAGCCCCCGCCGCCCTGCTCAAACAGGGATTGGCCTTCGAAAAGCTGAACGATAATGATACCGCCAAACTTGTTTACTACAAGCTGGTCGATGATTATCCTGACAGCAAGCAAGCCGCCATGGGCCAAAAGAGGCTTGATTCTTTCTAGACAGCAGCAGGCAGACTACGGGGCACGCCCCCCCATACATCCTTGATTAAATCAGATGAGTGTTCCCTTGCCCGCCAACAATTCGACACCCCTTGACAGCCTGCGCACCATCTTCGGGTACAACGACTTCCGCCTGCACCAGGAGGAGATCATTACCGGGCTGATTCGGGGGGAAGATGCCTTTGTGCTGATGCCCACCGGCGGCGGCAAATCCCTCTGCTACCAGATTCCGGCCCTGCACCGGCCCGGGGTCGGCATCGTGATCAGTCCTCTGATCTCGTTGATGAAAGACCAGGTGGATGCCTTAAAGGAAAACGGAGTCCGTGCCGCCTATTACAACTCTTCGCTCAAGGCCGCCAAGGCCCGCGAGGTACTGGCCCGGCTCCACGGCGGCGAACTCGATCTGCTCTATATTGCGCCGGAGCGCTTGATGAGCGGCGATTTTCTCGATCGCCTCAATGATATCCCCGTAGCCCTCTTTGCCATCGACGAAGCCCACTGCGTTTCGCAATGGGGCCATGATTTCCGCCCCGAATACAGGGAGCTCGGCCGTCTGCGCGCTATTTTCCCGAAAACCCCGCTGATCGCCCTGACCGCCACGGCCGAGTCCCAAACCAAAACCGATATCATCGACCGCCTGAACCTGCAAAAGTCCCGTTGCTTCGTCGCAGGCTTTGACCGCCCCAATATCCGCTACACTGTGATGGACAAGCAAAAACCAAAGGAGCAGCTCCTCACCTTCCTGAAAGGACGGCACGAGGAGGCCGGTATTGTCTACTGCCTGAGCCGCAAACGGGTTGAACAGGTAACCGCCCAGCTTGTCCAGACGGGCATCTCCGCCGCCGCTTACCATGCCGGGCTTTCCGGCGATGAACGCCGCCAGGTCCAGGAGGACTTTCTCCATGACAACCTGCGGGTGGTGGTGGCCACCGTGGCCTTCGGCATGGGGATCGATAAGCCCGATGTCCGTTTTGTAGTGCACCACGATCTGCCTAAAACCATTGAAAGCTATTACCAGGAGACCGGCCGGGCCGGCCGCGACGGCCTGCCCGCCGAGGCGGTGCTGCTTTTCGGCTATGGCGATATCGCCGTGGTCCGCGGCCTCATCGAAAAGGGCCGCAACTCCGACCAGAAGAGGATCGAGAGTCACAAGCTTAACGCCATGGTCGCCTTTGCCGAGTCGCAAAGCTGTCGGCGCCGGGCCCTGCTCGGCTACTTCGGCGAACCCCTAGACGAGTCCTGCGGCAACTGCGATATCTGCCTGAATCCGCCCGAACTCCACGATATAACCGACGAGGCCCGCAAGGCCCTTTCCTGCGTATATCGGGTCGGAGAGCGCTTCGGCATCGGCCATGTCATCGATGTTCTGCGGGGCTCCCGGAACGAAAGGCTCCTGAAGCTGGGTCACGACCGCCTCTCCACTTATGGAATCGGCAGGGAGCAGCCCAAGGAGTTCTGGGCGGCCGTGCTGCACCACCTGATCCAGCATGGCTATCTGCTCCAGGACGTGGCCAACTATTCGGTGCTGAAACTCACCGATACCGCCCGCCCAGTGTTGCGCGGCGAAATGCGGCTCAGCATGGCCAGACCCCGGGTCAGAACGGCCAGCGCCAAAAAGAAAGGAGCGAAAGTCACCGCCGATCTGTCCTACGACGAGGAGCTCTTTGAAAAGCTCCGCCGCCTGCGCAAGGAGTTGGCCGATGCCGCGGATGTGCCCCCCTTCGTTGTATTCGGCGACAAAACCCTGGTCGAGATGGCCGCCCTTCTACCCAAGGATGATACAGAACTCCTCAATATCCATGGGGTGGGGGCAAGCAAGCTTGAAAAGTACGGCGCGGAATTCTTGAAGGCGATCAGGGACTTTCAATAAGGAACGGGGCTAATCCTATCCGTAACTGCCTCTTCCTGAAACCGTGACGACTTTGGGATAGGTTGCCTTTATCCGAGAATTCGGAACTGGCCGCCTTTCAGGTTGTTTGGCAAAGGATTCAGGCAACTACGGGATCAGTACGGGACTGAATCTAAAGGCGAAGGTTGAAAAGGAATTTCCAGGTCCCGCCGGTCTGGTCTCTTTAGACGCAACCTGCCGTAATTTAACTGACGGTAAGTTGTATATGGAAGAGCTGCGGTGTCAACCATAAAGCTCAGCACAATATCGGCCATATAACCATAAAAGACACCTAAATCGTGTTTATCGTATTCTACCTGCATTGGCGCGGGCGGGCCGATAAAGGCCAGGCAGACATCCAAACTCACACCGCTGTACATTCTGGGAATTGAATCGCAGTATGTATTCTCGTACCGTTCCTTATGCCTCAAATTGAAGTCGCTCCCCGGCGGCAAGGTTCGTAACGATCCACATCCTGAGCAAATAATAAGCGCGAGGCAAACAACGACCTGCTTGAGGTAAAGTTTTCCCGTCGTCTTAAACATCAATTATCCATCCCCGCCGTCTGCCGTCTTACTGTCAGTCATCTTTGGAAGTCCGATCTATCGCGTCGCGCGGCACATTTTTGCTTGCCTCGGCATTACATAGCCTCAGTCGCAAAACACCCCACCCCTGGCACCAATGGTTTCTGCTCAATCCCCACTTAAGAGGGGCGCTTTCCTAAGGGCGAAGATCGCTTATTGTTGAGCCATCCCGAGACTTTTTTGCGAACTTGTCAACTTTTCGACTTGATTATCCTCCTGAACTTTTCTTCTAGGGACGGGC
>JAWOIQ010000026.1:0-19315 GCA_046484585.1 Desulfurivibrionaceae bacterium | reverse complement strand
TGCAGTAATTATACAAACAGGGTCTTACAAATGCAAATAAAAAATGCGTATCTAGTTAAAATTTCGACGAGAAATATGGCAGAAATATTATGGATTGGTGGGTCTTACGGGAAGGAAATAAATAACTAGTTGAAATTACAAGGGATTCTTGGTGGAAAAATCTCTAGCGGTTAAACTCCTGTTTGAGTATTCATTGCCAAAATGATGCTCCAAATATTTCTCTTCTCGAAAGATCACTCGGCGCAGAAAAAAAATTAACGCGATAAGCAGTGGAACGAACCATAACGAATTCGCCATTATTCCAATACCTGTATAAAGCAACACCAGAGACAGGTATAACGGGTTACGTGTCAAGCCAAAAGGCCCTTTACATATGATTACAACTGTTGGCTTACTGAAGCTTATGGGGGTTTTCTGAGACTGCATAATTCGTCTCGCCCAGAAAGCTAATAATCCCGAGAGAGCAATCAGGATAATTCCACCGGCCATTACCCAATAAGATCGACGACTATCTTGAAATGAAAGTGGATAGTACCATTGTAAAGCAAATCCCATGAGAGATAATGCAATTACAAATAGTGGCGGCGGCAACACACTCCCAATAACATGATTTTCTTTCTTCACGATGACCTCCTTTTATTCATTTTGGCAGTAAGTGCTTCGAGCCACAAATAATAGAAGGTCATACCGTATTTGGCATTAACCTATGTTAATCCAATCTTGGCACGGATACGAGAAAGGGCAACGTCGGTTATTCCAAGATACGAGGCTATGTGATATTGCTGAATCCTGCCAATAAGTATTGGAAATTCTGTCAATAAACGGAGATATCGCGTCTCTGCCGAGTCAAGTAGAAACTCTCCCTCTCGTTTTTCTTTTTTTACCGCAACGCGTTCAGCATGCAGCCTTCCCACTCGTTCCCATGCTGGATGGCGATCGTAGCAATTTTTGATCAAGCGAACCGGGACAACTAATGTCTCTGTTTTTTCAAGAGCTTGAACAGAATATCTGCAAGGGATATTAGGAACCAGTGAGCTAAAGGAGCCAACAAAATTATGTTCCATGGCAAAAGCTTTGTTAAACTCTTTTCCCTCTTCAGTAAGGTAAAAATAACGAACAAGTCCATTGATTATAAAGAAGAAATCATTCACTGGTTCACCAGCCCGAAAAAGCAAATGATTTTTGGGAAAATTCCTTCCCGTAATCTTCTCTGAAAAATAAGCCCATTCTTCTTCTGAAATATTGGCCAATTTATCAAAGAAATCTCTTAGTTTTTGCAATCCTTTTTTTGAAGCTTTCATGTTCATATTTAGTGGTCGAACGTTGCGGAGCACACGCAGCTGTAAGCCGTCGCAGGTATCCGCAGCGTTCGGTATTTATGCTTTCCCTCTGGCTTTGAAGAAGGTGTAGCAAAATGTCCCATTCGGCACAGTCGTTCGATATAGGTCTTCGATGCCGTTGTCGAACGTAACAGGATCTATGAGATCCTCCTCAATCGCCGATTGACGTACACCCTCGATCATCGCCGTGAATGTCTTTTTTGTGAATCCATCGACCAGTTCCGGCTTGCTGGAATCGACATACACCATCCGGGGGGATACCCTGACTTTGCCATAGCCCGCAGTAACCAGCAACGGATACAGAGATCTACCGATCAGCGCATTCCCACCCGCGCGAGACTGCAACTCGACCTGGCAGTGAATCGCGGCATGCGCTGCATCGCTGTCAGGATGGAAGTAGGCAGAACCATGGTCGCCTTCAATGACCGTGATTGTTCCGCCCGGCCGAAGATATGTTTTCAACTTCTGCAAGGCAGCAAGCGGCTCCTTCAGGTGCTCCAAAACGAAGCAGACAAAGACATGGTCAAACGATTGTGCGGGAAAAGGCAAATGGAAGATATCCCCCTGCTGGAACCGGACATTAGCAAGTGCCGCCGTCCGGACCTTCTTTTCAGCCTGAGAGACAGAATCCTCCGAGATGTCAACGGATACAATCGAAGCTCCGGGGCTATTCATCGCCAGTGTCACCGTTTGTGCGCCGACTCCGCAACCAGCTTCCAAGACGTGGCTTCCCGCTGGATATGCCGTATCGGAATGCAACAGGTCGACTAGGGTCGTAGCCTGATCCTGTAAGCGGAAGTTTTCCCGCGGATCATATCCGTGAACGTATGCTTTAGTCATGGTCTAGTTCTCCCTGCGCGGTTCGTTGAGCTAACCTGACCGCGCCACCTGGCCTTACCGCGTCAGCGCGTCGGCGTGCCCTCTTGGCGACCGAGTTAATACGTTGGATATGCCAAGTTTTTTTATTCAATCAAGATCAACGGGTTCTTTACATTTATTGCACTGAGTAACCCCCCGGAACAATTTGTTATCACAAGCAGGGCAAATATACCTTTTTTCTTCCTCCATGATCCACTTTGCAGTTCCATGTTCTTTTCGATATGGGATAGCACGAAATATTACTTTTTTACCAGTTTCTATTGGGAAATCATTGACGTGCTCGCATGGGAAACCACTGCATTTGTGGCACCCATTATTTTGTTTTTTTTCAGCACAATCTCGAATTGCACATGAGTTGCAAGTAAAAGACCTTCTTTTTGAATAGCAACCATCACACAGTAAATCTTCTGCCGTGAAATGTTCTGAGTTTGGAATAATTGTCTGGTATTTTTTCAGAATTACTTTCAAGAAGCGCAGATTGTTTTCTTGGGTGGCACGGTAGATTCCGCAAATGCCACAATACAGCCCACAGGGAGAAATATGTTCAGGATTAATTTCCATGTTTATCCATTATTTTCTGGAGCATAACGAGTCCTAGAAAAAGCCGACCGACAAAAATGCGAAGATGGGGACATCCTTCGGAGTCCGGGGCGGAGTTCTGGACAGCATATTCAATTCTTCAACTGCATATAAACTTATAATCCGAAGAACGTCACGCACTCAAACTCGGAACTTACCAGCCGCCGCAGTTCAGCCTGTTCTCCACCCAAACCATCTCTTGTGAACATCTCCATCGAACTGATATGAAATGGACCGACTGTCACAAGCCATGTCGCGAGTTTGTCGCAAGTTACCCGCCGCCGTGCCGGGCCATCACCTGACGGCCCTTGTCGGTCAGCCGGTATTTCTGTTTGCTGCTTCGCGGCTTGTCGGGGATGGTCATTTCAATCAGTCCGGCATTCAAAGCGGGGAGCAGATAGGCCTTGCGGAAATGCTCATCGTCTTTCAGTCCGAGCGCCCCTTTGAGCTGTTGCCGGGTCATCTCGGAGGTCAAAACCGAGAGCAGTCGGACTTCCGGGGTAACTTCCGGTGCGACTTCCGGGGTCGATGTGGTCACCGTATCCAGGATCATCCGCAGCATGAAGGCGACAAAGGGCGCGGAGTCGGTCTGCTTGGTGCTCTCTTGCAATGCATGGTAATACTCGACCTGGTGCTCAAAGATCAGGCTTTCCACCGGGATGTCGGCGAAGAGGGGATTCCAGCGGGCCAGAATCAGGCTCTGCCACAGCCGTCCCATGCGGCCGTTGCCGTCGGCAAAGGGATGGATGAATTCGAATTCGTAGTGAAAGATCGAGCTGGCGATGAGCGGATGGGCGTCGGTGGTGGCCAGCCAACCGAATAGGTCACCCATCAGATGCGACACCCGGTCGGCGGATGGAGCCATGTGAATCACCTGCCGGCCCGCCATTACCCCCACACCGCCGTGCCGATACATACCCGCCTCGTCGATCAGTCCGGACATCAGAATCCGATGCGCCTCCAGCAGATCCTTTTCCGCCTCGGGCTTCCAAGTGTAGAATCGGTCGTAAGCGGCCAGGGCGTTTTTCACCTCCTGCACCTCGCGGGGCGGGGCGATCACGCGCTTGCCCTCCAGAATCGCGGTGATCTGCGCCTCGCTCAGGGTGTTGCCCTCGATGGCCAGCGAACCGTGGATGGTGCGGATACGATTGATGCGCCGCAGCCGCAAGGCTCTCGCCTGATCGGTGAGCACGGTCAGCCGCCCGATCGCCTCACTGATCGCGGCGACCCGGTTCAGGATTTCCGGAGTAATGGTGTAAGGTGGTTGGTAGGTGGATTTCGTCACGCTGACCTCACAGATACTTTTTCATCACCGCCTCTTTGCGGGCGGGTGCGGCGTCGATGACGGCCTGGGCCTCGGCGATCTGTTTTTCCAGGGCCTCTACCTTGGCGACGAATTTCTTCTGCTCGGCCAGGGAAGGCACCGGCACCTTGATGTTTTTCATTTTGGTGGCGTTGATGTTGTTGGTACCTCCTGACTTCACTGCCAGACTGACCAAGCGAAGTTGGGGACATTCTACAGATTATAAGTTTCTCTATTAAGAGAGCATGTAATTTTTCTCTTTGGCATTTTTTCTTCACAGCTCAACCGCCAAACTTACAGCCGGTTGCGATAGCCAGCAATTTCTCGACAAAAGAAAACCCAAAGCAAGTAACTTGTAAGCTGAAGAACGTCCCGCCCTCCTCCCCCAGCTAAGTGTGTTTTGATTTGATTGCTATTGAATTTTTGTCCATAGCGGTTGCTATTTACCTTGGACGACGTGGCCCCTTTAGCCTCTACAAAACATCTCGTCCCGGTTGGGCTTGTAGCTTCGATATCAATTCCTTGTTGAGTGGTAGTAAGAGCTTGATCGATACAATATCCCTCACTTTTCAAGTAATTGGATACCGCGATAACCACATCATTTTCAGTTAACATAGGCCTTTACGAGTTATGGGGCGGTTTCACATATAGATAGCGGGTCGGAATAAATTTAGTAGGTCGGGTTAAGCGAAGCAAACCCGACTAGCAATCGCTTTTCCAGTGATGTTGGGTTTCGGCATACTCAACCTAAACTACGGGCTAAAGTCAAAAGCAGATCTGACTCCTTTTGTTCTTTTACGCTTCGTTTATTGCAAAGCTTCCTTACAACAAAACTTCATTTTTTCACCAGACCCACAAGGACAAAGATCATAATTATTTATATTTTCTTTTTGACAATATTCTGAAAGTTCTTTTTCACTTCTCTTTTTCCAGAGAGATAATGCGTTTTCTTCATATTTAATATCATTCCAAACAACAGTTGTTATTCCAGAATCATGGTCTTTTGGTGTCAGTAAACCTGACAATTTATCTCGCGCAGCCTGTAGCGTTCTTGACGGAATTGAAGCAGACAAACTAGCATTAACAGAAGCAACGAAGTCGCTTCCAAGACCTAAAGATAGCTGGTTGAGAATATCTTTTCTTAATGACACCCCAACTTGAGTGTCCCGAAATTTCATAATTGCTAACAATATGCTTGGGTCATTTGCTGCAATTCTACCCAGGTCCATGTCAAAACGCCCAGTCAAAACGTAACTGGCCATCTCATCTGTTGCAATTTTACCAGATGGTGCAGAAAATGCTAAACCAGCAAGGCTAGCAGTACCAAGCTCAAGTTTTGTGGAAGCAATACCAAACAATCGGCAGGCACATCCAATTTTAACAACATTAGCTAACCTTAATACTGGAAACTTCATCCACAAAGGTATTGATGCTGGCGATACACCGCCGCTCATTCCTATCATTTTTTTTAAAGATGGCCGGAGCAACAAACCTCGCACCAAATCAGGAACAGAAGGTTCAAGAGATTGATCAATTATTTTTATATTATTTTCAAGCAAAGAAAAGAGTTCTCCCGCAGTCTTCTCCCTACCCGGAATTGGCTTTAAGTGTCTCGTTATCGTTTCTTGAATGGTTCTTTCTTTATTATCTTTATTGAGAGCTATTACAGAAGCAAGGTCTCCTCCTGTAAGGGCTTTGGCGTGAGGGTAAATGATTGTTTCTTGCGAATGCCATTCGATAAATTTCAAACATCCATTTTTGACAAGCTCCCAAAAAATGTCTGAATCAAGTAACACATGTAAACGGGACAAAGCTGCCAAAGGACAATAGACAATATCGAAACACAACAAACCGACAATAACATCATGCATTGCTGTAGATATGTTTAATGGTAATTCTGAATTATCAAACCCATTTCCTACATAAGCGCTACGCGATGGTTTTTTTTCACCACCATCCACTGGAGAGAATTGAAAATTTTGTGAATTTGTCCATGTGCCAGGAGGGTAAACATATGACAGCAAATGTGAACTTGAAATTTCCGAGGATTTCAAAGACTCAAATTGACTTGATGGCTTGTTATTATTAGTTTTTTGAGAGATTCTAATTTCATCAATAACTTGAATCGACGATCTATGGTCACGATGAGGTTCAGCTATATAAGATATGATTTTTGTAGAGGGAGGTAGCGTGACATCTATTCCAGGGAGTACGGCAAAGTGAGGGCCATCACCAAATATTGGTTTTAATGCCTCGGCGTCTAACAAGGATTTTAAAATATACTCATCACCTAATCCATAACCAATGAAGACGACATTTGTTGATGAAAAAATATTTTTTAAGAGAGTTGTGTAGTTGCTATCACAAATTAAATTTGCATAATCGCCAGACGTGAACACCATAGAGTTGACAGAGCTAATACTACCATGGATCTTGCAAATGAATGGTTTTTGGTTGTTTAAAGAGTGAAGACAATTTTCTATATCAGTTTTTTGTATGGTTCTAGTTTCTATTAATGATGATTCTAGTTTCTCGTCTACATTTGTTGTAATTATATGGAGAGGCTTTATTTCATTTAAAATATTTACAAATCTCTCATATACTGGTGTTGTTTTTTTGGGCGCAAATTCTTTCGATAAAAATGAAAAGTATTTTTTCTTATTATGCGTTTTACATAATTCAAAAAATTCTGGGTATTTTTTTGAATCTAGTAAGGTTATTGCTTTTTGCTTATCATAGCTCGGTTCATATTTTAAAAAACAAGAATGGAGCTTGTCTGCAATTTCCCCCCATAGTGGATATCCACACCATTTACTGACGCCGGCGCCAAGCCAGAACACTAAAGGCTTATTGCTTTCATGTAAAGTGTCGCATAAAAGTTGCAGGGCATGAAATGTATTTTTGTCTTTTCCGTTAAGCATATAGCAGTTGTATTACTCGATACCTACGGTGTCTCAAGGTTGAAATTCTCATACACATATCGCTAAACTCAGCGGACGGCGCCAATGAACTTGCCGCGACAAGCGCCGCAGACGTTCCCGCCGTCCGTGTAGTGTTTTGTTGGGTTTCTTTACTTAACAACCTCTGGAGTTGATTGTAGATACATGAAATATGTAATAAAAAAGATTAGAATTGTTGAAACATTCAATAGTTTATCTGTTTCTACGAAAAAAGCTTCACCTAACATCAATTGGAGAAAAGTAAAAAATATAGTCGACCCAATTGTTGCCTTAATTATTGACTTAAATGTATTGCCTCTATCATAAACAAATGAACCAACTAATGAATAAAATCCAATTTCTATTAATGCAAAAATGCTTAAAGCAAGAATAAAACCACGCATAATTGAAGGAAGCAAATTATTCAGACGACTCATTCCAATAACATTAGGATTTATCGCCACTAAATATTTTTTTACATTTTCGACCTTTATACTATCGAGGAATTCTGAATCAATTGTTATCTTTCCATTTGTATACTGCACATCATTGATCAGTTCGTTAAATCTATTTTCATAATCGTATTTGTTTAACAGTTGATTATAGCCATTATTAATTGTTTTTTCTGTGAAATGATGTGCCAAAGGCATGAATACTCTACCGATTAAAAACAAAATTATTAAAAGGTCTATAACTGTTTTAAATCTTCTTCTTGTAGATTCCTTTGAAAAAAAGAATTTATCAAAAAATAGTATTTTTTTATTAGATTTAATCCTTTTGTGTCTTATAAAAATTACTGCAAGTAAATAAAATAATGGCGCAAAAAAAGAAACAAATATAAATGCTATATTAATATCGCGCCACATTGATTTTGTATTAGAATGAAAGGAATTATTTAGTGACAAAGTCAATATTATTACTGATGATAAAACTGCAATAAATAAGTATAAATATTTTTCTGTAATATTATATAGTTTGGCACGATATTTTAATCTGTTTGACAAGAAATAATATGTGTCTGAATAATATTGCTGAAATATAAATTCAGTCAATATTGGTATGATTAATGATATTAAATACGATATTGCGATGCCTGCAAAAACAATAAAAGCTATTACAGCATACAACTTTACCCTTATTGTCAATATGGGCAGCATTACAGCCTTAATGGTATCAGTAGATTGAGCTATTCCAGAAGAGAACCAAACCATTTCACAATTAATAAATACCAGGCCAACTATTAAAATATAAAGAGCTACTATATTTTTCCAATTATTTACTAGGAACTCTGCATACCTCTTAATATTTAAACCATTCCAAGTGATTAGCTTTATATATTTGTCCACTGACTTCCTCATTTCAGTTACCAATCATATTTGCGTCAACCAGTTAAGGAACAAAACACGAAAATATCCGTTCTTGTCCTTAAAATAGTCCCAGGCGCCATCCATTGGCTCCATTTTCTTGTAACCTTCATATATTACGGATGATTATCCTTTACAAGCCGTTTTTCGGAGAGCAATTCTTTTCTCCTTATCATCCTGAATGGCGTGAAAATCAACGGGCGAGGCCGGGCTCCATGTTCACCATCCCTGGACCATTGCAAGTAACCGTTCAGCAGCACCGCATCTTCGGACGACCGCCCCGGTGAACGGTTACAAATCTTGCGCCCACAACCGCCTGTAAAATCACTGAATCAAGCGCCGGCGCAGCAAAACGATGGCCAGCCAGACCGAGAACACGGTCACGAGCAGGAAACCGCTGATCTGATACAGCCAAATCCCCTCAATTCGGCCGTAACAGAACATCCGGGAGAGGTTGACAATAGGGGTAAGGGGCAGAAACTCGAAGATCAGCCTAGCCCGCGGAGCCATGGTCTGCAATGAAAAAAAGATCCCCGAAAAGAGAAACAGCGGCGTGATTACCAGAGAGGTGAAGTAATTGAAGAAATCGTAATTGGTGGCCAGGGCGGTCATGATCAGGCCGAAGGCGGCGAAAAAGATCCCGGCCATGAAAAGAATCGGCAACAGGGCGAAGGTCCAGACCGAGGGCCAGACCCCGAACAGGGGCAGCGCGGCGAGCATGATGAGTCCGGCCATGAAGCCCCGGCTCGCCGCCCAGACCACCTCGCCTAGAACCAGATCGTTGATCTCCAGCGGGGTGATCAGGATCGCCTCGTAGGTTTTCTGGATGGAAAGCCTGGTATAGGAGCCGTAGGTGGTCTCGAAGGCGGCGCTGTACATCACCGCCGAGGCGACCAGGCCCGGGGCGATGAATTGCAGGTAGGTCATGCCCTCGATCACCTCAATATCGCGGCCGAGCCCGTAGCCCATGGCGATCAGAAAAAGCAGGGGCTGGCCCAGGTTGCCGATCAGGGACGACATCACATGTTTGCGCCACACCCGGGCGTTGCGCAGCCAGATTGTCCAGAAATAAAGTCCGCTCATGCTTCCCTCAAGCTCCGGCCGGTCAGCTGGATAAACAGGTCTTCCAGGTTGGCGGGCCGCCTGAGCCAGTCCCTCTTGCCCTCCAGAAACTTCTCCAGGCGGTCGCACTCCTCCCGGGTATAGACATAGAGCTTGTCGTTGGCCCGCTCGATCTCGGCCTTACAGGTCGAAAACTTCTTCTCTAGTTCGTCAAGTTCCCCGGCGGAACCTTCCACCTCGAAAACCTCGAGTCCGACCATCTCGCTGATCAACTGTCGCGGGGCGCCCTCGGCAACGATCCGGCCCTGGTCCATGATCAGCACCCGGTCGCTGAGCCGGGAGACCTCGTCCAGGTAGTGGCTGGTCAAAAGCATGGTGGTGCCCTGCTCCTTGAGAATTTCAAGGCGCTCCCACATCAGATGCCGGGCCTGGGGATCGAGACCGATGGTTGGCTCGTCGAGGATCAGGAGCTGGGGATCGTTGATCAGGGCCCGGGCCAGCAGAAGCCGGCGCCGCTGGCCGCCGGAAAGGTGCTCGATAATTTCATCGCTCCGGTTCGAAAGGGCGAAAAAATGGAGCAACTCCTCGGTCTTGGCCAGGGCCTTTTTTTTGGCGATATTGAAATAACCGGCGTAGGTGAGCAGATTCTCGGCCACGGTGAGATCGGGATCGAGACTGTCCGTCTGGGGAACCACGCCGATCCGCCGTTTGACCTGCCGGTGTTTTTCAGGGATCTCCCACCCCAGCAGATTGATGCGCCCGGCGCTCTTGCGGGCCAGGCCGAGCAGAATATTTATGGTTGTGGTCTTGCCGGCCCCGTTCGGACCCAGAAATCCCACGCACTCCCCCGAGCTGATCGTAAAGGAGATATTATCGACGGCACGACGATCGCCAAAATTTTTGGTAAGACCGGCAACCAAGACAACCGGTTCTCCTTCCCGGTTAACCTGGCCGGAAATATGTGTGTTGGTCGGCGGGTTTGGCCTGGTCATGGCCAAGAGTTTTTAGAATTATCGGAACTCAACTTTCTGACTTGTCGCATCTGGTTGCTTCCTATTTTGAATGGCTGAATAGCGCCGTTGTTTCCACCATAAAAAATCCGGGATGGCTAAGCAAAAATAGGCCCCGAAGGAAGTGCCCTCCTCAAGGGAGGATTGAACAGAACCCTTGGGGTGCGCCACGACGCAGCAGATCGGGCTTTTTGCGACGCCATCATTTCTGAGCCTTTTTCAGATCGCGGATGCTCGCCAGAACTTTATCGGCCCTGGCTATTTTTTCTCCGGCCAGGCGATTGTCCGGATCGAGGATCAAGATCTGCCGCCACACCTCGCGGGCCTCCCTGATCCGGCCGGCCCGGTAAAGCTCGGAACCGCTTTCCATTTGTTCTGCAATTCTCCGATCCCTGGCCTTGTCCAGTTGCTGCCGGTATTCGGCCAGCACCTCGTCCCGCCCGGAGAACTTTTCCAGTTCGGCCTGAATCTTTTCGGCCTCGACCAGCTCGCCATTGCCGATCGCCAGCTTCAACTGTTCCTCCAGGGTCCGGAAAGAGACCTCCCGCGCTTCGGCGGATTTGACTTTACTGCTCTGAGCAATATAGACCAGCGCCGTTTCCGCGCCGCCGCCATTTTCCATTCCGGCGGCCTCCGTGGCCGCAAGCCTTTCCTTAAGCTGCATGGCGGCCTGATCAGAATCATCGATCTTTCCGGCCGCGGTCAGACATCTTTCGGCGACCTCGTAATCTTCCAGTTCAAGGGCCTGCCGGCCGCAGTCCAGCAGGGCGGGATGGAGCATGGCAAGGGTCTCTTCCATTTTGTGGATCCGCCGCCTGGTTCCGGCGGAAAGCTTTTCCAGCTCGGCCATTCTTGCGTAGCCCTGGATGCGGGAGTAGAGATATTCCGCTTCGTCGGCCAGCATCTCCCGCTCGTTGGCGGCCGAGCGTAAATCACGCTCTTGATGAAGCTCGGCGCTAAGACTCAGCAACTCCTCATTTTCCGGTATTTTTTCCAGGGCCTGCTCGACCAGGGTGATCGCGGCCAACAGATCGTCTTGCCTGAGCCGCACCACCGCGTTGTGTTCGATCTCAGAGACATATTCCCCGACAAGGCGGCTCAGCCGCCGCAGCCGCGATTCATACTCCTCACCCGCTCCGGCCGGCTTCATTTGTTCGAGTAGACGCCTGGCCGCATGGTACTCCCGGGCGGCGACAAGTCTTTCAAGTTTCGCCTCCCGCCACTGCCGGCCGGTCCTTTCCGAATAGTCGCGAAGCGCGCAGCCGGAAAAGGCGAAGAGGATCGGGATTATTATGACATAGCTCAGTCCCGCCTTGGCCCAATTCCGGAGATATGGTTGATGGCGATTGATTTTTTCCGGTCTTTCAGACGGACCTGATCCGCCATGTTTTTCCCGCATTTTTAAACCTGAATCCGTGAGCGTTCGAAAACGGTGCAGATGCAAGGCGACAACAAGGTTGATAATACTTAGGTATATCAACGAGTTGTCAACACAGCAGATGCGCCGTTATCGGACGCCCCATAGTGCGGCGGGTGAATAGTTATTCCCGTCGCGAATTAAACATTTTTACGTAATTACAGCCACCTAATCTAATCAACTGTGCAAAGCCGTCACGGATTCAGGTTAAAGCCTTCCGCCCGATTAACCGCCGGCCGCGCCGGAGATGATCTTGAACTGCTCTTCGATTCCGGCCTGATCCTCATCGATCAGGTCCTTCAACAGAAAGGTCTCGACCCGGCACTCGAAGCCGCGCAAGCGCATGGAGTTATACTTTTCGGCAACAAGCCGCCGGCTGATTTTTTCCTGTCTATGAAACTCCCTGCTGACCACGATCTGGTTGGCCTCTGCCATTGTACAGAGCCGCGAAGCCAGATTAACGGTGTCGCCGACCACCGTATATTCCATTTTTTCCTTGGATCCCATATTCCCGGCCAGCATGCTGCCGGCGTTTATGCCGATCCTGAATTCAATGGGGAACAACCCCTCGGCAACGCGCTGCCTGTTCTCATGGTCGACCAGACGGCTGATCAGCAAACCGCATCTGGCGGCATGGAAGGCATGTTCGGAGTCTTTCTCCGGGGTCCCGAAAACCAACATAACACAATCCCCCATGTACTTGTCCACCGTTCCCTTATTGAGTTCGCCGGCCCAGGTGATCAGGGAGAAAAACCGGTTCAGGGTGGCGGCCAGCTCTTTGGGGTTCATGCTCTCGCTCATCCCGGTATATCCGACCATATCGGCAAAAAGCACCGAACCGCGAACCAGCTTGCCGCCCAGCTTGACCGAATCCAGATCGGTCATCACCTGTCTGGCAATCTGGGGGGAAAGATAGCGGTCCAGGGCCTTCTCAACCTGGGTCTTCCGGGTCATGCCCTCGGCCATCTGATCGAAGGCGTCCATCAACTGACCGATTTCATCCCGCCGCGGTTCATTGAATCGGTAACGATAATCTCCCCGTTCAAAGGCCGCGATCGCCTCCATGAAAAGATTGACCGGACGGGATATCCTTTTACTGAGGACATAAGCCATGATAATTCCCATAAAAATTATCATGCCGGTGGCAACCGCGATAGAGAAAATCGTTTTCCCCATCGAACGGTCCAGACTCTTTCGACTGAAGGTAACCAGGGCGTAACCGGCCGTGACATTTTCGAAACTGATGGGACTGATAAAGGAGACCACTTTAACCCTGGTCCGGCCGGAGGTGTGCAATTGCCAGGGCCAACGGCTCCGTTGCTTCGCCCGACCGATCATTTCAGCCGGAGTGATCCCCAGGGAAGAGTCTTCGGAGGCAAAAGGGCTGAAACCGGCCCCGATCAAAACCTTGCCCTCCGGTGAAAGTATTTCCGTGCCGATCACGTTCTGACCGGCGTTCAGACTGGAGACCAGGACTCCCATGGCCAAGCGATCCTCGGCCAGCAGGGGCTCCTGGATCGATTGAGCCAGATGGGAGACCACCGTGTTGCCGAAATCGTTGATCTGCTCCTCCATGATCCTTACCTGGCCGTAGACCAGAATTCCGCTCAGGGCGCCGCTGCAAAAAACGATCAAGCCGGTGATCAGCAAAGCCAATTTGTAAACGACGGGCAGATGGCCGGGCAACAGGGACTGCAACCGGCCAGATAGACCGAAGCCGATTTTCTGAAAATATTTTTCAGTAATGACAAAACCATGTATGTTTTTGATTAAATCCATAACCCTGTCATTTAAATACTTTCCAAGATAAAGAGCACGGTGAACTTCCAACTGCTTACCAAAAAACAACGGCGCTCACTGATTCAGGATAATAACAAAAATATAAAAATTCGCCCGTCGAATCTTCACGCTAATTCAGACCCTTACTCTAATCCGCCAAACCGGGCGCCTCCGGGGTCCAATTAAAAATCAATGGCGCCGGCCGGCAAAGATCCCTGCCGAGCCAGTGAATTTTACAACAATCGCAATGGGGACGCCCTATAAAATGTCATTCCCCCGGCATGCTTATTCTGTTAGTATCCTGAATCCGGAGGTTGGGAAAATCTTCATCTTGATTGACTTGAGACTCCGGTCTGTAATAAGATTTTATCATCGGCTCATTTTTCGAGTTCCGCAACCCTCTGGGGGTAAGCAATGCTTAAGTTGATAGCCAGATTATTGAAAGTTTTAAACTCCGAGAACGACCCGGGCCAAATCAGTCTGGGTTTTTGTTTCGCCATGATCATCGGCTTGACCCCGTTAATGACCCTCCACAATATCCTGGTCATCTTCCTGGTCTGCATCCTGAGGGCCAACCTGTCGGCCTTTCTGCTCGGCTTCATGGTCTTCACCGGCATCGCCTATCTTCTCGACCCCCTTTTCGACCGTCTGGGGCTTGTGCTGTTGACCGCCGACCCCCTCGAACCGCTCTGGACATCGATGTACAATCTGACCCTGTTCCGCCTGGAAAGCTTTAACAATTCGATAGTGATGGGCAGTCTGGTCTTTTCCCTGGTGCTCTTTATCCCCATGTATTTCCTGTTCAACCTGCTCATCGTCAAGTATCGGGATCACCTGCTCAGCTGGATTCAAAAAAGCAGGGTGATGAAATTTTTCATGGCCAGCAAATTTTATCAGGTCTACAAAAGTATAACCGGCCTGGGAGGGACGGCATGAAAAGGATAATCCGCTGGCAGGGACTTGCCTACTTCGGCGTTTTGTTGGCCCTGCTCTGCTTTTTCACCTACTTCTTTATCGACAACTTTATCGCCAGGCAGATCGAAAAAATGGGCAGCGCCATGGTCGGGGCCAAAGTGGAGCTGGAGGAGGCAGACCTGAGCTTTTTCCCGGCCGGTCTGGAGCTCTCGCGACTTCAGGTTACCAATCCGGACCAGCCCATGCGAAATGCCGTCGAGATCGACCGGATTGCCATGACCATCAATTCCCTGAGGTTGCTGGAAAAGAAAATCATCATCGAGGAGATGGCGGCGGAAGGGATTCGCCCCGACACCCCCAGGCAGAAATCCGGAGCGCTGTCGAAATATACCGCCCGGCCCGAGGAACCTTCCCCCGAAAAGTCTGGAAAAGGCTTCACGATCCCAGATCTTGAGATTCCCGATGCCAAGGAGGTCCTGGCCAGGGAAAAACTGGAAAGCCTCGAACTGGCCGCCGACTACCGGAGTAAGATAGAGAAGGAAACCGCCCGGTGGCAAGAGCGCCTGGCCGAGCTGCCTGATCAGGAGAAGCTGAACGATTACCAAAAAAGAGTGGAGAAACTCAAGGGCGGCAGCGATCTCGCCGGCCTGATCGGCGGCGCCACGGAGCTGGTCGCCCTGCGCAAGGAGATTCAGGCCGACCTGGACCGTTTGCGGGCAGCCCGGGATGAATTCCGAACAACCTCAGAATCATACCGGGAAGATCTTGACGAACTCAAAAACGCTCCCCGGCGCGACCTGGAACGGCTGGTTGCCAAATACACTCCTTCCTCGGAAGGGCTGGCCAATCTCAGCACTCTGATCTTCGGGGATAAAACCGGCAACATTGTCAGGAAATCATTGTTCTGGTACGAAAAGGCCCAACCCCTGCTGGCCCGGGCTAAGGAGAAGAGAGGTGACAACAAAGTTGTTAAACCGGTCAGAGGCGATGGGGTCTGGGTGAAATTCGAGGAGAAAAATCCGGTGCCCGAATTTCTGATCCGCCGCATTGCCGCCTCGGCAGAGATCGAAGCGGGTCGTTTTGACGGGACAATCATCAATGTCACTCCCGACCAGGACATCCTCGGCGCTCCTCTTTCTTATGATTTTGACGGGGATTCCCTGCGGGGTCTCCGCTCCCTCCATTTCGACGGCGTTCTCAATCATGTCAACCCCGACCGTCCCCGGGACACGATTAATCTGGCCGTCAAAGGTTATTCAATCCAAAAAACCGAACTGAGCGACAACGAGACCCTGCCGGTCACCATCGAGAGCGGTCAGGCCGATCTTGACGGGCAGGCGGTCCTGCAAGGCAGCGACATCAGCGGTGACCTGCTGGCCCAGCTTACCGCGGTCGACTTTATCGTCGATTCTGCCGGGTCCTCGGGCGCGGTCACCCAGGCCCTGGCCGAAGCGCTGGCGGAGATCAGTAATGTAACGGCCAAGGCCGAAATCGAGGGCCCCATCGATGACTACAGCATGCGGATCAGTTCCAATCTGGACCAGGTCCTGAAAAATGCCGTCGGCCGTACCATAGAGAAGAAAACCGCCGCTTTTAAGCAGAATTTGCAGGAAAATATAATGGCGCAGGTAAAAGAGCCGTTGGCGGCGGCGGAAGGTGACTTCGCCAATTTAGGCGATATCTCCGAGAAAATCACCGCCCGGCTGCAAATGGGAGACAACCTCCTGCGATAATGTGGCGTCGCAAAGCACCTGAAGGCCACAAACCGCCGCCGGATCCTGCGTTGTACGGCAAGAGGAGGGTTTAATAAAGATGGACAGGAAACTGCTTTCGGAGAAGGAGTTGATTTCATTACTCAACAGGGAATTGCAAAAGAACGGCCGGCCTGAAGATTGCTTTTTTGATTCCATTGTCAGGTTGAGGACGGATGACCGGACGGGCTGCAACTGGGCCTATGCCAAACTGACGGGATCTGTCGCCGATAATCTTTGCCGTCCGCCCGGCGCCGATAAAATAGTCCACCGGGCGCGCGGCCAATATAATCTGAAATAGAACTTAAACCTGAATTCGTGAGCGTTCGAGAACGGGTCAGATACGGAGAATTACCATGATCGCAACCGCCGGAACGAAAACAATAACCCTCCTGGCCATGTTGATCCTGTTATCCGGTCTTACCGGGACCGCCTGGGGCGGCGAGAATTGTCAACCGACCCCATACGATGAGATGGGACCCTTTTACCGGCCCGATGCCCCCGTCCGCTCCAGCGTCGGTCAGGGGTATCTGCTTGAAGGCACAGTGAGGTCCGCCGAAGGGTGTAAACCATTGCCGGCGGCGGTCATCGAGTTCTGGCTGACCAACGAACAGGGCGATTACGACGATGCCCACCGGGCCACGGTCATCGCCGACCAGGAAGGCAAATATTCCTTTGCGAGCAATCGGCCAACCCACTACGTCGGCCGTCTGCCCCACATACATATCAGGGTCACCGCCGCCGGCCACCAGGAGTTGATAACCCAGCATTATCCCGAAAAAGGAGAAGCCCGGGCCGACTTCGATCTGGTCCTCCGGAAAACGGAAGAGTAGTACTGAATTGTGACGGCTTCGTGGGGAAGTTTCGTACGAGCAGACAAGCTGTTCAACTCAGCTTTATCGGTTTGTAATTGGATGAACTAATCGTTTTTCCCTGGGTCGCAATGGCTCACCCGCCGCCTTTCGGGGCGCCCGATAACGGATTCAGGTAGTTCTCAGCCGGGCTTTACTGGTTAATTTCCGCCGGTGCGGTCTGACCCCGACAGAAATCCATCTTCAGGAAAACCGCGACCACTTCGGGATCAAAGTGGCTGCCGGCCCGGGATTTGATATGGGCGCAGACCTTATCCAGAGTCCAGGCCTTGTGGTAACGCCGGTCATGGGCCAGAGCGTCCCAGGTGTCGGCAACCGCGAAAATCCTGGCAGCGAGGGGGATCTCGGCCCCCTTCAGGCCCCTGGGATAACCGGTGCCGTCCCACCGTTCATGGTGGCAATAGGGGATATCCAGGGCCGGTTTCAGATATTCGATCTTTGAAAGCATTTCATAGGCCGCGAGCGGATGCTGATTGATCAAACTACGCTCCTCGTCGGTCAAAGCTCCCTTCTTCATCAAAACCGTGTCGGGAACCGCCATTTTGCCGATATCATGCAACAGGGCGCCGCGGGTGATCTGGACAAGCTGGTTGCCGCGAATACCCATCTGCTGTGCGATTTTCCTGGTTATCCCGGCCACACGCTGGGTATGGCCCTGGGTCTCGTGATCGCGAAGTTCGAGAGCATAACCCCACCCTTCGATAGTCGAATCATAGGCCTGAATCAACTCAAGATTGCTGCGCTGCAGGGCTTCATTAATGATGCGCAGTTGCTTTTCATGGGCCACAATCTGCCGCAGGGCACTCAGGGTGACTCCGGTAACCAGAAAGACGAAAAAACCGCCGAAAAAGAAAACCGTCGCGGTAATTATTGCCAGGGGGAAGGTCGAGTCCCTCATGTAAATGAACAGGAAAAAAAGATAACCGCTAAGGAAAAAGGCCATAAAAGAGGCCATGAGCCGCCATTTGGAATGGAGTTGTTCCGGGATCCGGCGGGCTGCCCGCATATGAAGAAAAAGCGCGGCGGCTATAAACAGGGTACCGGCCATTATGGCGCCGATAATCAGAAAGCTCAGGGAATCCATGGTTCACTCATAAAATTATCTTTAAGGTTGCCGGAACGACTCAGCCAATTAATTCAATTATCGGCCAGCAACCAGATAGTCCGACCAGCCGAATTTACCATTGAGGCCGGATAAATGCTCGAAATCCCAGGCGGCTGCGAGACAATTTCGCGGGCAAGCGCCGCCTTTTCCCCGCCGGCTGCCATGACGATAACCTTCCGGGCCCGATTGATAACCGGCAGGGTCAGGGTTATCCGTGCCACCTCCGGAGCGGCTGCGGGGGCAGGAGACGATTCGGCGGCAACCCAGCGTTCTTTCTCCCGCAATGCGTCGGCATCCGGGAACAAAGAGGCCACATGACCGTCATCTCCCAGGCTGAGCAGGATCAGATCGAATTGCGGCCAGTCGATCTTCCCACCCGCTTCAGCGGCAAAATAGCCGCGCAAGGTTTTTTCATAAGCGGCGGCGCCGTCCGCCGGAGAGTCGCAACTGTCAGGGGTCGGGATCAGATAGATACGATCATCGGCTATTCCGGACGGATCAAGCAAGCGGCGGCGCACCATGCCGCCATTACTGTCTGGATGCGCTCCAGGAACCCAGCGTTCATCGCCCAGAAAAAAATCGGTCCTGCGCCAGATTTCCTGAAAGTCCGGACGGACATGAAAATCGACCAGGTGGCGATAAAGGGTGCGCGCCGCCCTGCCGCCGGTGAGGACCAGATTAAAGCGCCCCCTTCTGCCAACGGCCTCGCGACCGGCGGTCTCGATCAAGTCAGCCGCCTCCAGGTAAAGATCCCGCCGGCTTATCCGCTCATGAACTTCCCTTTCCATAGAACCTCCTGAATCCGCCGCCGGTTATCGATTTTTGCACTATAACCCTGTAGATACTTGTTGTCTTTCGGTGATCACGGATTCAGGGTTATACCATTAAAATATTCATCAGGCCGCGGACCTCCTCCGGCCCCCAGCTGCCGGCTTCATAAAACTTCAGCCGCTCTTCGCGGTCACCGCACTTTTCGCAGCTTTCCAGGACAGGTTCGAGA
>JAWOIQ010000089.1:0-3166 GCA_046484585.1 Desulfurivibrionaceae bacterium | reverse complement strand
ATCCATGGGGATGATAGTAACCGCAGAAAAGCGTGCTGCAAATTAAATTTTCAAGACAAGCTTGTCCCAAGCTTCGAAACCCATTAATTTGATCTTACTGAATCCGTGAGCGGTCGAGGACGGTGCAGATGCAAGGCGGCAACGATGAATGGTATATCCACGAGTTGCCAACGCGGCCCCCCAAGGGTTCTGTTCAATCCCCCCTTGGGGCACTTCCTGCGGGGCGCAGATGCGCCGTTCTCGGGCGCCCCCCCTGGGCGGCGGGGTGAAATGGCAATCCAGAGAAAAACGATTATCTGATGCAATTACAAACGAATAAAGTAAAATTTCCCACGAAGCGGTCACGGATTCAGGATCTGGTAAAATCCGGCCGCCGGGCTGGAGGGCGAAAGATCGGATCGCTCGTGGATTCAGGATTAAAAAGAGAGGTTTTATAGATGACCAAAAAACTTTGTGTAGCGTTACTGGCCGGCGGCCGCTCCGGCGAACGGGAGGTGTCCCTGAAGGGCGGCGAGGAAGTTTTCAGGGCACTCGACCAGAATAAATACGAGGTCAGGCGCTATGATCCGGCCACCGATCTGGTCCGCCTGGCGGCCGATTCGGCCGAAATCGATGTGGCCTTCATCCTCCTGCACGGCCCCTTCGGCGAGGACGGGACCATGCAGGGCTTCCTGGATATGCTCGGCATTCCCTACCAGGGCAGCGGGGTTCTGGGCAGCGCCCTGGCCATGGACAAGAATATTGCCAAGATCATGTACCGCCAGGCGGGATTGCAGGTGCCTGAATGGCGGATGGTGAAAAGAAGCCGGAGCGTCTCCCCGGCTGAGCTTGTCGAGCAGCTCGGTCTGCCGCTGGTGATCAAGCCCCTCCATCAGGGCTCCAGCCTGGGGATGAGTATTGCCGCAACGGAAGAGGAGCTTGCGGCCGGGCTCGACATGGCCTTTGGATACGACAAGCAGGTGATGGTCGAGGAGTTCATCGAGGGGCGGGAGATAACCGGCGGTATTATCGGCAACGATGAACTTACCGCCCTGCCGCTGGTCGAAGTAATCCCCGGCGAGGATTACCGGTTCTTTGACTACGAGGCCAAGTACCGGCCCGGCGCTACCCGGGAGGTCTGTCCGGCCGAATTCGATCCGGAGACCACCGCGAAAGCCCAGCAGTATGCCCTTGCCGCCCACCGGGTCCTGAACCTCGAAGTCTACAGCCGCACCGATATGATCGTCAATGACCGGGGGATATTCGTCCTCGAGACCAATACCATCCCCGGCATGACCCCGACCAGTCTTCTACCCCAGGCGGCTGCGGCCCACGGCTTGCCGTTTCCGCTGTTTATCGAAAGGCTTCTCGAGCTGGCCCTGCTGAAGGAGTAGGGGGGAGGAGGTGAAGGAGTGAAAGGCACTATCCCAATCCGGCCTCCGGGCAATTATTTACTTTACTTTCACGGTCAAAATATGATTAACTGAACGTTAGGTTTAATTATCGGCACCCCTCTTTTTTCGTTTCACTTTCACTTAAAATATGTGATGCTCCCCGAAAAGTCTCGGGATGGGCACCATCAGATGTTGTTCAAGGACCGATCCGGCTTTCCTTGCCGGGATTTAAACTTAATACGCGGAGCCCCATGCGCCCAAAAAAGATCAGTCCAAGTCCCGTTTGTTTTGCCGCGGCAAATTTTCTGCTGTTCTGCTGTCTCTTTTCGGGTTTTCCCCCGGCGACCAGCGCCGGTCCCGCCGATCAATGTCTGGATTGCCACAGTATTGCCTGGGAAGAGAGCCGTTTCAAAGTCTACCAGCATCAACCCTTTCTGGAGCGGAAATGCCGGACCTGTCATGTGGACTCCCTTGCCGCCATCGAAAATCCGCAGCAGGGAAGACGGCAGGACGATTCCGAGCGAGGCCGGGTGAAATGGGTGGAGCGCAACTTCTCGCCGTCCCTCAATCACTGGTTCCGTATTCCCGTCCCCGGCGATGACCGTATACTCTTTCTGGAGGCCAACGGCAGGCGGAGGCAGAATCTCCAGGAGAAGATCCCCCTGCCCCCTCTTGAAGACTTATCCCGATATGACAACGACAACCAGCCGCCGGCGATTTCTGACGTCGGGGTGCTGGAGGTTAAGAAGCGCTTGTTCCTCTCGGCGGTAATCGGCTGGCGGAGCGACGAGCCGGCCACCTCGTTGGTTGAATACGGGATCGGCAAACTGAACCACTCGACCCCGCTGAACAATATCTACACTGCCGACCACCAGGTGGCGATCACCGGGCTCAAATCCGGCCAAGACTATAAATACCGGGTCATTTCCGAGGATTTTTTCGGCAACCGTTCCGTTTCGGAAGAGATGGTCCTCTCTACCGGCGAAAAATTTTCGCGCCTGGAGGAGCCGGAGGCAGAGGAAGACGAGGGCCGGGAAGAAATTGAAATCGGGACTGAGTTTTACCAGAGCGACGGCCGTTATCTGGTCAGGATAACCGCCACCGAGCCGGTCGAGATGGCGCTCGGCACTCTGCCCGCCGCCCCCCGGGGAGTCGGCGATGTCAAGGCTGACGATTCCCAGCAAAATGTGCGGCACCTGCTGGTCAAGGATGCCTTCCATCTGAACATCTCGACCTGCTACGGCTGCCATCGGCGATATCAGGAAGGCATGTCGCATCCGGTCAATGTTTATCCGAAAAGGGGGATGGTTATTCCCGCCGACTACCCGACCCTTCCGGACGGGCGGATGACCTGCTCTTCATGTCATGCGAGACATGCGTCAAACCAGAAGGACCGGCTGATCAAGCCGACCAATAAGGAGCTTTGCGTGGGCTGTCATGGGGAGATGGGTTAAACTTTTTCAGTCGGCCCGCATAAAATATTTTCAAAAAAACGGGAAGGGCAAGATGCATTACAAAAGAAAGAAGCTGAACCTTGCGGTAAAGAAAGAATTCCAAAAATGGCTGCTGGTCAGAATTCTGGGCACCATCCTGCTCAGTTCGGTGGTGGCGGCGGTAATTCTCTATTTCTATTCGAGCCGGGAGCTCGGCGAGTCCTTTTACGATGCCCATATCAAGATCAGGCGGGTCAGCGATCTGCTTCTGCCGGTAATCCTGGCCGGTTCTTTTGTCAGCCTGCTGAGCGGCACCCTGCTGGCCCTCTTTCTTCCCCAGAAAATCGCCGGACCCGTTTT
>JAWOIQ010000021.1:0-5819 GCA_046484585.1 Desulfurivibrionaceae bacterium | reverse complement strand
CCCCCGCTGAAACTATTTTTACTTGGCTTTCCTTTCCTCGATCCTGGTCCCGATCCGCAATTTTCCCGGATTACTTCTTGAGATTTCCGTGCAGTCCCCTCCACTAGGGCGGCAGATGCCCAGACATATTCTCATAACCAACGACGACGGGATTCAATCCGGATTCCTGCATACCCTTGCCAGGGCCCTTTCCGCGCATTTTCGCATCAGCATAGCCGCCCCGGCGGAGGAGCAAAGCTGGATCGGCCGCGCGGTCTCCCGCCGACGCCCCGTCGCGGTCAACGCCTGCGAGGACCTCCCTTTCTCCTGTCCCGCATGGACCATCGACGGCACCCCCACCGAATCTCTCTTTTTAATCCTGAATCCACGAGCGATCCGATCTTTCGCCCTCCAGCCCGGCGGCCGGATTTTACCAGATCCTGAATCCGTGACCGCTTCGTGGAAATTTTACTTTATTCGTTTGTAATTGCATTAGATAATCGTTTTTCTCTGGATTGCCATTTCACCCCGCCGCCCCGGGGAGCGCCCGATAACGGCGCATCTGCGCCCCGCAGGAAGTGCCCCCCTCAAGTGGGGATTGAACAGAACCCTTGGGGGGCCGCGTTGGCAACTCGTGGATATACCATTCATCGTTGCCGCCTTGCATCTGCACCGCCCTCGACCGCTCACGGATTCAGTAAGATCAAATTAATGGGTTTCGAAGCTTGGGACAAGCTTGTCCTGAAAATTTAATTTGCAGCACGCTTTTCTGCGGTTACTATCATCCCCATGGATAAACAAACCCTGAAAAAACTGGCCGCAATTGTCGGGCCGGACCACCTGACCACCGCGGGGGAGGATCTGCTCTGCTACTCCTACGACGGTTCATCCCTCGAATATCTGCCGGCGGCGGTGGCGTTCCCCGGTTCGACGGCGGAGGTCAGCGCGATCATGCAGCTGGCCAGCGCGGAGAGGTTTCCGGTGGTGCCGCGCGGGGCCGGGAGCGGGATGACCGGCGGCGCCCTGCCGGTCATGGGCGGCCTGGTCATGGCGATGAGCCGCCTCAACCGGATCATTGAGATCGACCGCGACAATCAGATAGCTGTGGTCGAACCGGGGGTGATTACCGCCCGCTTCCAGGAGGAAGTCGAAGGGCTCGGCCTTTTCTACCCTCCGGACCCGGCCAGCCGGAAATTCTGCACAATCGGCGGTAATGTCGGCGAATGCGCCGGCGGCCCCCGGGCCGTCAAATACGGGGTTACCCGCGACTATGTCCTCGGCCTGGAAGGGGTCCTGGCCGACGGCCGGATCATCCATACCGGCGTCAGAACCGCCAAGGGCGTGGCGGGTTACGACCTGACCCGGCTCCTGGTCGGCTCGGAGGGAACCCTGGCCATTATCACCAAAATAACCCTGCGGCTCCTGGCCAGGCCGGCAGCGAGCACCACCTTCCTGCTGCTCTTCGACACCATCCGGAGCACCACCGAAATGGTCGGCACGATCCTCGCCAGCCTGACCCCCTGCACCCTGGAATACATGGACCGCGCCGCCCTTAAGGTGGTCGCCGACAACATTCCCTTCACTCTTCCCGAAAACACCGAGGCCCTGCTGCTCATTGAAGTGGACGGCAGCCCGCGAGTCGTCGAGATTCAAGCCGAGGAACTGAACGCAATCGTCGAAAACCGGGAGGGGCTTCTGGAAATCCGCCGGGCCAGGGACAAGGCGGAGGCGGAGCAGCTCTGGGCGGCCCGCCGGGCCATTTCACCGTCGACCTTCAAACTCAAGCCCCACAAGATCGGCGAGGACGTGGTCGTCCCCCGGAGCCGGATCCCTGAACTGGTCCGGTTCACCGAGCAGCTCGCCGCCGAACTCGATCTGGTTATTCTCACCTTCGGACACGCCGGCGACGGCAACATCCACGTCAACATCATGCTCGACCGCAACGACCCGCGGGAACTGGCGGCAGGCCGGACCGCCACCCGGCGCCTTTTCGATCAGGTCATCGGGATGGGCGGCACCATCACCGGCGAACACGGCATCGGCATCACCAAATCGGCTTTTCTGGACCGCGAGATAGACGCGCCCTCCCTGGCGGTGATGCGGACGATCAAGCAGGGGCTCGACCCCCTGAATATCCTGAATCCCGGCAAGATTTTTCGTAACCCTTGACCGCCGCGGGCGGGGTTGTCCTGAAATAACCGGCGGCCGCAACCAGAAAAGGTTTGACAAGCCACGGTTGATTCAGATATATATACGTGTTTCAATTAACGAACCAGTGCGGGAACCCCGGCTTTCGGAGCCCGCTTTACCAGTCAGAGCAGGATAGGAGAAGACATGATCACAGTTGATGTAAGAGGCGATGTCGAACAGGCCCTTCGCTTTCTCAAGAAAAAATTGCAGCTCGACGGAATCAAAAAAGAACTGAAACGCCGCGAGTTCTATGAGAAACCCAGCGCCAAAAGGCGCCGCAAACAGGCCGAAGCCAAGCGCAAGATTCGCAAACTGTTGAACAGGTCGCCCGGCTGATCTGGTCCGACCGCCTCTTAATCGATCTGCATGAAAAAACCGGGTAGATCCCGATTCAACCAGCAGCTGCTGAAGGCGGGCGCCGTCCATTCCCCCGGCAAACCCGTCCATTCCTTTGAAAAGGAAGTGGATCTGTTCCTCCATTATCTGGCCGCCGAAAGGCGGCTGGCCGATAACACCATCAGCGCCTATCAGGCCGATCTGACCGCCTTTTTCTCTCACCCTGCCCTGAAAAAAGCCAAGAGCCTGCAGGCCGTCAAGGCCGAACAGATCCGCGCCTATCTTGCCGCCTGCCACCATGACGGCATCGCCGCCCGCACCAATGCCCGCAGGATCTCGGCCCTGCGCAGCTTCTTCCGTTTCCTGATCGGCGAGACGATCATCGCTGAAGACCCCACCGCGACCATCGATCTGCCCAAGGCGGGCCGCGCCCTGCCCAAGGCGCTAAGCGTCGCCGAAGTATCGCAGCTTTTGCGCCCACTCGAAACCGTCGCGCCCCTGCGCCTCCGCAATCAGGCGATGCTCCAGCTCCTTTACGCCTCCGGATTACGGGTTACGGAACTGGTCAGACTGCCCCTGGCCGCCCTGAACCTGACCGCCGGCCATGTAAGGATCTTCGGCAAGGGCGCCAAGGAGCGCATGGTCCCCTTCGGCGAAACGGCAAAAACCGGACTGGAAGAGTATCTGACTCGGAGTCGTCCCCTGATCCTCAAAAAAAGGCGCAGCGATTTTCTCTTCGTCACCAACCGGGCCAAGCCGATGACCAGGCTCCGCTTCTGGCAGATCATCCAGGAGACCGTGTTTCTGGCCGGGATCGATAAGAAAATCAGCCCCCATACCCTTCGCCACTCCTTTGCCACCCACCTCCTCGAAAACGGGGCCGACCTGCGCTCGGTCCAGATCATGCTCGGCCATGCCGACATCGCCACCACCCAGATCTACACCCATATCGACAGCAACCGCCTGAAGGCGATCCATCGCCGCTTTCACCCCCGGGGCTGAACCCCCGCCTATTCCGGTTGGTTTTAGCTCCGGAGGGTGTTAGAATCTGGAATAACACCAACTACCCTGAGCAGTATTTGCGCCGAACCGGGAAGAGCTGAAAGATATGGAAATCATCACCACCCACTTAAACGCCGACTTCGACGGCCTTGCCTCGATGATCGCGGCCAAAAAGCTCTATCCGAATGCGGAACTCTCCTTCGCCGGCTCCCAGGAAAAGAACCTGCGGAACTTCCTGGCAAATTCCACCCGGGTCTACCAGTTTCAGCGGCAGAAGAATATCGATCTGGACAAGGTCACCAGGCTGATCCTGGTCGACACCCGTCAGTCGGGCCGGATCGGCAATTTCGCCAAATGCCTCGACAATCCCGGCCTCACAATTCACATCTACGACCATCATCCGGAACTGCCCGGCGATTTAAAGGGCGACTACGAGGAGATCCGGGCGGTCGGCTCCACCGCCACGATTTTCACCCAGCTCTTCCGGGAAAAAAATATCGAGGTGGACCGGGAGGAGGCCACGATCCTGGCCATGGCGATCTACGAGGACACCGGCTCCTTCACCTTTTCCACCACCACCCCGGCCGATCTCGAGGCGATGGCCTGGCTTCTGACCAAGGGCGCCAATCTGCACGCCGTCGCCCAGTTCGTCTCCCAGGAGCTTACCGCCCAGCAGGTCGCCCTCTTAAACGATCTGATGCACTCGGCCACCACCTACACCATTGAAGGAGTCGATCTGGTGGTCGCCAAGGTCAACCTGCCCGAGTACGTCGATGAATTCGCCCTGATTGTCCGCCGCTTCATGGTCATGGAAAATTTAAACTGCCTTTTCTCCCTGGCCGCCATGGGCGAAAAAACCTATCTGATCGCCCGCAGCCGCATCCCTGAGGTCAATGTCGGCGAGATCGCCCTCGATTTCGGCGGCGGCGGCCACGCCTCGGCCGCCTCGGCCACCGTCCATGACATGACCCTGATCGAGGCGGAAGAGAAACTGGTCCGCCTCCTCCACAAACACGTGCGGCCGGCCAGCGTCGCCGGCGAGATCATGTCGGCCCCGGCGATCTCGGTCCCCCCCGAAATCAGCATCAAGGAGGCCAGCCGGGTCATCGACCGATACAACATCACGGTCCTGCCGGTGATCGATCAGGCCAAAAAGACGGGCGAACTAAAGGGGCTCATCTCCCACCGGGTGCTCGGCAAGGCCATCTATCACGGCCTCGGCGATCTGCCGGTCAGCGAGTACATGACCACCGATTTTGTCGTTCTGCCGCCGACCGCGACCCTGGCCGATATCCAGGAACTGATTATCGGCAATCGCCAGCGCTTTATCCCGATCGTCAAGGATAGCAAGGTCCTGGGGGCGATCACCCGGACCGACCTCCTAAGCCTGCTGGTCAAGGATCCGGCCCACCTGCCCAAGCATCTGCTCGAACCGCTCAACACCCCCTCGGTGGCGCGGCAGCGCAACCTCAAGACCCTGATGATCGAAAATCTCTCCCGGGAAATTATCATCCTGCTGCGGACCATCGGCGAGGTTGCCGCCCGGAATGGTTACGCGGCCTATGCCGTCGGCGGTTTCGTCCGGGATCTCTTGCTCCGCAAACACAATCTGGATCTGGATATCGTCGTCGAGGGCGACGGCATCGAATTCGCCGAAAAACTGGCCGGAAGACTGCAGGGCCAGATCCGCACCCATGAAAAGTTCAATACCGCCGTGGTGATCCTCCCGGACGGCTTCAAGATCGATATCGCCACCGCCCGTCTCGAATACTACGAGTATCCGGCGGCCATGCCGACCGTCGAACTGTCGTCGATCAAGCTCGACCTCTACCGCCGCGACTTCACGATCAACGCCATGGCCATCCATCTGGGTCCGGAGTCCTTCGGCACCCTGCTCGATTTCTTTAATTGCCAGAACGATCTCAAGGACCGGCGGATCAGGATCCTCCATAACCTGAGTTTCGTCGAGGATCCCACCCGCATCCTGCGGGCGATTCGTCTAGAGCAGCGGATGGGTTTCGCGATCGGCAAACATACCGAGCGTCTGATCAAAAACGCGGTCAAGATGAACCTCTTTGCCAGCATCACCGACAGCCGGGCGAGAATCCTCAAACCCAACAGCCGGACCCGGCTGGGCTACCGGATTTTCAACGAGCTCAAGCTGATCCTCTCCGAAAAGGAACCGCTCCCCGCCATTAAAAGGCTGGAAGCCGCCCAGCCTTTTAATGGCGGGGAGCGGTTCCTTTTCGGAGAGGATCAGCTTGAGCTCGTTGAAAATCCGGTAGCCCAGCCGGGTCCGGCTGTTGGGTTTG
>JAWOIQ010000014.1:0-13666 GCA_046484585.1 Desulfurivibrionaceae bacterium | reverse complement strand
ATGTACACCAGTACACATCGCAGGCCGATGCCTTGCATCTCCGGCACCCTGTAATCGCTTACTGGATGGGAGATGGGCCGAACCTTGGCGCCTTATCCCGTGATTGGTTACGAATAGGACTGGCCATGGCGATGATTTCTACAATCGCCTTGCCTAACCATATTTTTTCACGACCGAACGACGAGACCCTGACTATAATTTCCTTCCTGGATGTCGGCCAGGGCAGCGCGACCCTGCTGGAATTACCGACGGGGGTCAAGGTCCTCGTTGATGGCGGCGGCTCGTCTTCGCCAAGCTTCGATCCCGGCGCCCAGCTGATCGCCCCTTTTCTCTGGCATCGATCAATCGACCGCCTGGACTCCCTGGTAATCTCTCACCAACATCTGGACCATTACAACGGTCTCGAATTCATCATCAATAATTTTCGTCCAAGGGAGATCTGGGTCAATGGAGAATCGGGCGCGGCGGAATATCTGGCTCTCCTGAAGAGAGCCGAAGAGAGCGGCAGCGCCATCAGGGTTCCCGAACATGGCTCGATCATCGCCACCGGGGGAAAAGCGAGGCTCACTACTATCGGCAACCTTCACCTGCGCAAGGATGAAGAGCTGTCGATCAACAACCGCAGCCTGGTGGTCAAGCTGGAAAGCGGCGGCAGGAAGATCATCCTGGCCGGTGACGCAATGGGGAGCGACGGCCAGAGACTGGTCGATCAGGGAATGAATCTGAGCAGTGATGTGCTCCTGGCCCCCCATCACGGCAGCCGCTACTCGGCCGGATACCAGCTGGTCAGGGCGGGAAGCCCCGACTGGCTGATAGTCTCGGCCAGCCCCTTTCAGTCCGATAAATATCCGGACCCCGAGTTTGCCGAATGGTGCCGGCAAAGGGGAACAAAGGTCCTGGACACAGCCCGCTTCGGAACCCAGACCTTCACCATCGACGGGAACGGCAAACTGAACTGGCAGGCGGTTTCCGAAAAAGGGCGGGAGCGCCTGGAACATAACCGATCACGGGATAAGCCGCCCAGGATTGGTCAATCTCTCAACCGGTAAGCGATCAAAGGGTGCCGGAGATGTAAGGCATCACCCTGCGATGTGTGCCGATGTAAATGAGCAGGCCGATAACACGTAACTGCTCACCGGGGCGGTCGCCAAAGTATCCAAAATCGCCTGGAACAGGAAGACGCGAAGTCACACCTCGGTAAAATCCGCCGGCGGCCGTTTCAGGAAGGAGAGGAATTTACTCTTGTCTATGCTGTTGGTATAAGCGGCTTCCGGCGATATCCACCGCTTACGCAGCATCTCCATGATGGCGTCGTCCATGGTCTGCATCCCGTACTTCTTACCGGTCTGCATGACTGAAGGAAGCTGATAGGTCTTGCCTTCCCGGATCAGGTTCCGCACCGCCGGAGTGCAGATCAGAATCTCAAGGGCGGGGCAGCGGCTTTTTATATCGATTCTTCTAAACAGGGTCTGGGAAACCACCGCCTTCAAGGAATCCGCCAGGGTCGAACGAACCTGGGACTGCTGATTGGCCGGGAATATCTCGATGATCCGGTCAACGGTCTTGGAGGCGTTCAGGGTGTGCAGGGTGCCGAAGACCAGATGGCCGGTCATGGCCGCCTCCATGGCCAGCGAGATTGTTTCGAGATCGCGCATCTCGCCGACCAGGATGATATCGGGATCCTCGCGCAGCGCCCCTCTCAAGGCGGCGGCAAAGGATTTGGTATGGGTGCCCACCTCCCGATGGTTGACGATGCAGTTCTGACTCTTGTGGACAAATTCGATGGGATCCTCAACCGTGATGATGTGGTCCTTGCGAAGTTTATTGGCCTCATCGATAATCGCCGCCAGGGTCGTTGATTTACCGCTGCCGGTAGGACCGGTAACCAGGACCATGCCCTTGGGCAGGGTCGATAATTTGGAAATCACCTTGGGCAGATTCAGATCCTGGCAGGTCATGATCGTGCTGGGAATCTCCCTGAAAACCGCGCCGACTCCATACTTCTGCTGAAAGAGGTTGCCCCGGTATCTGGCCAGGCCGGGAATCTCGTAGCCGAAGTCGATATCGCCGGTTTCCTCGAAGATCTTAATCTTATCCTCGGCGATTATCTCGTAGACCATCGATTTGAGGCCGTCATCGGTAAGAACGTTGTATTTGACCCTCTCCATTTCGCCCCTGATCCGCAATACCGGCTGCTGTCCGGCAACCATGTGAAGATCCGAAGCGCCCTGCTCGTTCATCAGCTTGAAAAAAGCATCAATCTGAGCCATCTATTTTCTCCTTTCATATCTACGAAAAAATACCTGAAAACACCCCCCGCTTCCCAGCCATGAATTTCACGACAAAAAACGGTAAAGCGGCAGCAACTCAGAGCGCCTGAAAATAGATAACATAAACCAAATTCCACAAAAACAAACAAGAAAACCATCTCGGAATATTTATCGACCAATATCATTGCGGATGGCGCGTTTACCATTTATCCTTGGAGGCTCGTAATAATTTCAACCTAACAAACCGGACATCCTGGGAAGCAACTCTCAACGGAGCCCTTTTGCGCTATATCGATCTACACATCCATTCCACTTTCTCGGACGGCACCATGGCGCCGGCCGCTTTACTCAAGGCGGCAAAAGAGGCCAATCTCGCTGCCATTGCCTTGACCGACCACGATACCATGGCCGGGCTTGATGAAGCCGAATCGGCGGGAGCCTTGACCGGCATCGAAGTGATCGCCGGCGTTGAGCTCAGCGCCAACCGCAATGGCAAAACCGTCCATATCCTGGGTTACGGTCTTGACCGGAACAACCCGGACCTGCTCGCCCTGCTCACGGAAGTACAAGAGATTCGCCACCACCGCAACATGCGGATCCTGGAAAAGCTGGCCGGGCGGGGTATTGATATTGACCGCGAGGAGCTGTTCGCCGGCAATCCCGGCCCGATCGGCCGACCCCATATCGCCCGTCTACTGGTAAAGAAAAAGGTGGTCGGCAGCATTGAGCATGCCTTTCGCCGCTATCTTAAGAAAAACGGCCTGGCCTATGTGGCCCCTGAACGATTTGCCGCGGGCGAAGCGATCGAAACGATCAAAAAGGCCGGCGGACTGGCCGTCCTCGCTCACCCGGCCACCTTCGACAAATCCCTGGGCAAGGTGGCGGAAAACGTCGAATTTCTTCACAACCAAGGCCTGGATGGCATCGAAGGGATTTATCCGGGCCATACCACCAAAATCAGCAAAAGGCTCTTCGCCCTGGCGGATAAATATGACTTACTGATTACCGGCGGCAGCGACTTTCACGGCACGGTCAAACAGGGAATCAATATCGGCGGCGCTCCCGTTATGCCGCCCGTCCCCTACGAGCTTTTGGAGAAGATGAAAGTGCGGCTGAGAAATTACTGATCGACCAAGCGGCACTTCCCGTGAACACCACCACCGGGCGATATCGCTAAAATCATTTGAGAAAGTCGCTCTTAACGTTATATATTCGGTATAGATATTTTTTTTACCGCACAAAAACTTTTCTCCCCAATGGTAACCGTTCACCGGGGCGGTCGCCAAAGTATCCAAAACCACCGGACTGTAACCGTTCAGCAGTGGTGCGGATTTGGACAAGCGGACCGGCGCCGCGTACCTCGTGTACGTTAGCCGGGCCGATCGTCCGAAGATGCGTTGCTGCTGAACGGTTACCCCAAGGATAATCTTTATGCAGACCGTACTTATTGTCGATGACGAACCGAATTACCGCTTAATTATATCGGAAATAGTCAGCGATGAAGGCTACGAAGTCCTTTCCGCCGAATCGGCCGAAAAGGCCATGCCCATCGTCCGGGAGACCGATCTCGATCTTGTCATTACCGACATGCGGATGCCCGGCATGGGTGGCATGGAGTTACTTGAGGAGATCAAGATTTTCAACCCCGAACTGCCCGTCATCATGATCACGGCCTTCGGGGAAGTGGAAAAGGCCGTTAAGGCCATGCAGGCCGGGGCGTTCAACTATCTCACCAAGCCGTTCAACAACGAGGAGCTGCTGGTCAGCGTCCAGAAGGCGGTTAACCACTATGCCCTGGTCAGGGAAAATCTGCGGTTGAAGAGCGAGGTATCAGATCGCTACAGCTTCGCCAATATGATCGGCAAGGATGAAAAAATGCAGAAGATTTTCAACCTGATCGAAAAAATCGCGCCGACCACCGCCTCGGTCCTGATCACCGGCGAATCGGGAACCGGCAAGGAGCTGGTGGCGAGGGCCATCCACTTCAACAGTCCGCGCCGGGAATATCCCCTGATTTCCCTGAACTGCGCGGGGCTGCCCGAACATCTGCTCGAAAGCGAACTGTTCGGCCATGAAAAAGGCGCTTTCACCGGGGCTGTCGCCCTGCGCAAGGGACGCTTCGAGGTGGCCGACTCCGGGACCATGTTTCTAGACGAGATCGGAGAAATGCCCATTGCCCTCCAGGCGAAACTGCTGCGGGTTCTCCAGGAGAAAACTTTTGAACGGCTCGGTTCCACCAAACCCATCACCGTTGATGTCCGGATCGTTACGGCAACCAACAAGGATCTCAAAGAGGAGATAGGCCGGGGCAACTTCAGGGAGGATCTCTATTACCGCCTGAATGTCTTGAAGATTCATTTGCCGCCATTGCGGGAAAGGGTCGGCGACATCCCTCTGCTGACTACCTTTTTTATTACCAAATTCGCCAAGCAACTGAGCAAACCGAAACTGCATATCTCCAACAACGCCCTGCGGCTTCTGGAGAGGATGAAATGGGAAGGCAATGTCAGGGAGTTCGAGAACACCATCGAACGGGCGGCAATTCTCTGTGCGGACGACTGCATTGAAGTCTCCGACATTCAGGTCGAAAGCATGGATGGTAAAGAGGAAGCCCTGCCTGCCGCACTCAATCATCTCCCGCCCGACCTCAATCTGCCTTCATTTCTGGACAGGATTGAAAAAGACCTGATCATTAACGCCCTGCGGGACAACAACTCTATCCAGGCCCACGCCGCCGATCAGTTGGGAATCACCAAAAGTCTGCTGCAATACAAAATGAAAAAACATCAAATCAGCAAACCATCCTGAGGGGCATGGAAATTATAAAAGTACCGTTTATACCGCAAAGGGCATAAGTTTCGTTTGGGCCGGCAAGAGCGGCCCAACTCAGCTTTATACCGCAAAAGGGCATAAGTTTCGTTTGGGCCGGCAAGCGGCCCAACTCAGCTTTATCTTTGTCGTCATGCCGGCATGCTTTTAGCCGGCATCCAGCGTATGAACTGGATTCCGGCTTAAAACCTGCCGGAATGACGGACTTTTCGTAACCGTTCACCGGGGCGGTCGCCAAAGTACCACAACCGCCGGACTGTAACCGTTCAGCAGTGCCGCAGATTTGGACAAGCGGACCGGCGCCGCGTACCTCGTGTACGTAAGCCGGGCTGATCGTCCGAAGATGTGGTGCTGCTGAACGGTTACGACTTTTCGATGCGTGGTAAACCGGTATATCAACAACTCAACTTTCTGAGTTTAGTTAATCTCCCGATAATAAATGGGTTTTGGCGATTTCTTTCGTGCCTGTGTTCCACAAGAAGCCAGAAGCCAGGAGTCAGAATCCAGGAGAAAAGCTTTAAATCAGTCATTCCGGCTCCTGGCTTCTGGCTTCTCATCATGAAATGACCACTATGACTCTGAATCATTTTATGACAGCAAATCAATACCATAAGGCAAGTCAGAAAGTTGAGTCAACAATTTCTGAGTCTCTGAGTTCCCCCGGCTCGGTTCAGCTTGCTCAGCCCGGGTCAATCTGATATCCTGAACTTATAAAGAACCTGAATCCATGAGCGTTCGAGAACGGTGCAGATGCAAGGCGGCAACGATTTTGATAATACTGGTGGTATATCAAAGAGTTGCCAACGCCGAAGATGCGCCGTTATCGGGCGCCCCGCAGGGCGGCGGGTGCATTCCAGCCACCACGGACCACTATCTATATTTGACGTAAAAACAATCATATGTCGTGAATCAATACACTAAGCCGTCACGGATTCAGGAAGAACAAGCCGGAGCCAAGGAGAACAAAACGCATGGTTATCACATTAAGTCCAACCGACTTGTTCATGATTATCGCGACGGTGGCGATAATCGTTCTGTTGTTTTTTCTGGTACCCTTTCTTATCCAGCTTAAGCAGACGGCCCGCCGGGCCGAAGCCCTCATGGAAGACCTCGACCGGGACATTCCCGCCATCCTGTCCTCGGCAAGAAACTCGGCTGCGGAAATTCAGAAACTGACAGAGAGCATCAACCATAAAATGGCCGAAACCGATGAGATATTCCGAAGGCTCAAATATGCCACCGGCACCTTCCTGATGACCGGCAAAGTGGTCAGATCCACTCTGGTTCCGGCACTCGTTGAAATCGCCGGAGTCAGCACCGGCTTAAAGGCTTTTCTGCATGTCCTCCACAGGTCAAAATCCAAAAAAACAAAAGGAGACCCAGACAAATGAGTAAAGACGACGGATGTTGTTCGGGACCATCGCTCGCCACCTTCTTGACCGGCGCCCTGCTGGGTGCCGCCGCCGCGCTGCTGCTTACCGACAAAACAGGTAAGGAGACCAGGGAAATCCTGGCGAAATACGGCGCCGAGTTTAAGGAAAACCTGCCGAAGGAAGTTAGGGAAAGAACCGATGAGGCCTTCGACCGGGGACGTGAATATCTGGACGAGAAGAAAAATGCGCTGAATGAAGCTATCGAGTCCGGCAAGGCCGCGATGGCCAGGGAAAAAGAAAATCTGACCAGCGATCTGGATGAAGCGAGCAGCTGATCAGACGTAAGCGATCACAAGGTACCGAATCTGCCGTGTTATCGGTCTTGCTCATGTACATCAGTACACATCGCAGGCCGATGCCTTGCATCTCCGGCACCCTGTAATCGCTTACCGGATGGGAGATTGGCCAACCCTGGGTGGCTTCCCGTAATCGGTTACGATCAGACCGCTTTGCCGCCCCAGTTCAGCTTGCTGCGCAGGATTTCGAAATAGCCCTTGTGGGGCGAACAGACCAGGCGGAGCGGTTGCTCGGCGGCCATCACTTCCAAATGATCACCGTCGGCCATATCGAAGGCCGAATGGCCGTCTACGATCACCTTTACATCGGCATGACCGGCGATCTGGGTGGTTAATTTTGCCTGGTGAGGCACAAGCACCGGCCGGCTTTCCAGCATAAAGGGGCAGATCGGGGTAATCACGACAGCCTGCATCTCCGGATGGATGATTGGGCCGCCGGCCGACAGATTGTAAGCGGTGGAGCCGGTCGGGGTTGAAAAAATCAGGCCGTCGGCCCGGTAGGAGGCGATAAACTCATCACCGGACCATACCTGCAACCGGGTCAGCCTGTCGATACTGCCCTTGCTGATAACCACATCGTTCAGAGCGTAACACCACTCCGAAGTGCCGGCCTTGCCCCGGCAAAGCCTGGCCTTCAACATCAAGCGGTCTTCAATTACCACCGACCCCTCCAGAATCTTCTCCAGGGCCTCATAGCGGTTCTCAACGGCCACCTCGGTAAGAAAGCCCAAGCTGCCCAGATTGACTCCCACCACCGGTATTTTATTGAGACCGGCCTGCCAGGCCACGTGCAACAAGGTGCCGTCGCCGCCGAGAATGATCAGCAGATCGAGATCGGCATTGATATTATCGATCACGGAATCGATGGACCTCTCCCCCAACCAGACCGCCAGTTCGTCGGCGATGCGTTTTGCCTCGGGGGAATTATGTTTGGGAATTATCCCAACCCGACTGATTTTCATTTATTTTCGACCCGCTGCGCCGCGAGTTGACCGAGCTGGCGGGAACGTTCGGTGGCCGCTTCAATCGCATCCATGACAATTCCCTGAAATCCGGCCTTTTCCATCTGATGAAGTCCGGCAATGGTAGTCCCGCCCGGAGAGGTAACCATGGCCCGCAACTCCGCCGGATGAGCGCCGGTATCCATCGCCAGTTTGACCGAGCCCATAACGGTTTGCAGAGCCAGGGTCTCGGCAACATCGCGGGCAAGTCCGACTTTGACCCCGCCATCAATCAGGGCTTCTATAAAAGAGAAGACGTAAGCGGGACCGCTGCCGCTCAGACCGGTTACCGCATCCATTTCCGCCTCGCCCACCATAACGCTTTTGCCGACCGCGTCGAAAATAGCAGCCGCGGTTTCAAGGTCCTCTTTACCGGCCAGAGCCCCGCGACAAAGTGCCGAAGCGCCCTCCATGACCAAAGCCGGGGTATTGGGCATTACCCGGATCACCCGGCAATCGCAGTCGGCGAGGCAGGATTCCAGCACTGCCAATGGAACCCCGGCCGCAATCGAAATGACCAATTGCCCATGGCTGAAACTGGAGCGGTTCAGGCGTAAGAGATCCGGCAGAACCTGGGGCTTGACCGCCAGGACTACAATCTCGCAGTCAGCCAATGCGGAAGGATCATCAACCGCCTTAACCTTATATTGATCGGTCAGCAGGCGACGCCGCTCCTCAGCCGGATCGATCGCGACGATCCTGCCGGCTTCAAAAAGTCCGGCCTGCAGTATTCCCTTGATAAGTGCCTCGGCCATCCGGCCTCCGCCGAAAAAGCCGATTCTGCCTTCGATTTTCATTATTGTCTCCCGCAATAAAAAATGATGAATTCGCAACAAATCAAAAAAATCTCAAATCCGTAACAGCTAGGGGGGCCGTTGGCCCCTATCTACATGGTGGTTTGCCTGACCGTGATCGCAAGTGGCTAAATTGCAGGGACCGCCTTTCTGGGGGAGCCGCTAAGGGGCCACCGGCAGTGTCGGCAACCCGTTGATAACCATAAGTAGAATCCATGGTGCTCGGGGATTCAGGATAATCTCAGAATTGTCTCTGGTGATACTAGAGAAAATCCCTGCCAATGACAAATAGATTTTCTCTGAAGCCGAAAAAAATAGCGGCGCGACAGCCTGAAATGAGACGCCCAAAACCATTTTCATTACCTTGACGGGGAATCATGACCGTTAAACTCGCAAAAAAAATCCTGGGATAGTTAAGCAAAAAGTTGGATATGCGCCCCGCGGGAAGTGCCCCCTTATGGGTGAATTGCGTCCAGCGGGAGTGCCCTCCTCAAGGGAGGATTGGACAGAACCTTTGGGGTACAAAGAATGGTGTGTTTTTGGCTGAGGCCGGAATTGTGGTATGCCGAAGGAGCAAATATGCGCCACAACGCAGTAAATCGGGCTTTTTGCGAGACCGTCAGAGTTGCGTCAAGAGGGATATGAGGCGGGATGGTGAAGATCTTTGGCTTGGCCGGTGAGGCAATCGCCAAAATCCGCATAGAGCAGAGGCCAGGCAACCAAAAGAGTAACTCAGCGGGCATGTCCTCAAGCAATATGCGGCAGATAAACAAACAAAAAATACCTGGTCAGGAGCCTCGCAGGGAAGGCGCAGGCGCCACTGGATTGGCGGGAACCAGAAAGGGAAGGATCATATTCCCGGCTTCACGGGTCGAAGAAACCACCTTGGCCAGAACGCCGTCTTCATCGTGTTTCTCCAGAGTCACGAATTCCCAGCACTCCGGATGGGCGACGATCTCTTTCATCAAGCCAAGGTGATGACCATGCCCTGATTTAGTGGCGACGACATGGCCGATCAACTGGCAACCGAGAAGGGCCAGATCGCCGATCAGGTCAAGAACCTTGTGACGGACGAACTCATCGGTAAAACGCAGACCCTCGGCATTGAGGACCCGGGTCCGATCGACAACCACGGCGTTGGCCAGTGAACCGCCAAGCGCCAAACCGTGGGCTCTGAGTTTCTCTATCTGATCCATAAAACCGAAGGTCCGGGCCGAAGCAATCTCCTTGATGAATCGTTTGGAGTTGACATCAACCGAATACTTCTGCTTTTTGATCAGCTGATGATCAAAATCAATCTCGCAGGTAACCTTATATCCGTCATAGGGCCGCAAATGGATCACGGTGTCTCCTGCCTGAAAAGTAATCTCCCGGGTTATCTTAAGCAATTTACGGCAGACATCCTGGGGTTTGCGTTCGATCCTCCTGACGATCTGGACAAAAGGAGCGGCACTGCCGTCCATGATCGGAACCTCCGGACCATCGAGTTCAACAAGGGCATTATCGATACCCAGGCCGGTCAAGGCGGCGAGAAGATGCTCGGTTGTCGAAACGGAAGCATTTTTTTCAGCAAGAGTCATTGCCATGGTGGTGTCAACAACCCTGTCCATCAAAGCGGGGATCTCCTCGCCAAGATCGGTCCGCAAAAAGCGAATTCCGGTGTCGGCCTCGGCCGGCTTGATCACCATTGAGACAGGCAAACCGGAATGCAGGCCAATGCCGCTGAAGCTGACCTCTTTGCCCAAGGTATGCTGATGTGGATGAATTTTTTCCAAAAAACCTTTCATTGGGGTCTCGATATCTAAAATTTTCAAGATTGATAAGAATACAGCTATGCGTTAAATGGAAACACCCTAAAAAATGGTGCAATTTACGGGCCACCCGCTAGACAAAAAAGAACAAATCGCCATAATCAACAAGGATCAATAACTTATCACAAAAAAGATCTTATCGAGGAACAACGAAACGCCCCTGTGCCGGTGGAATAAAAAACACAACTTGCGGGTTTAAAGACACTTTTCGGCTATCTGAAGCTCTCTCCGCAAGAACCAGCCGGGGGAAGAGGCATCATCGGGACAGCAGAAAATCAGCGAATGACCGCGGCAGGTTCAACTCGACATTGAGGGAATAGATCGGCATCGGACAAGAAAGCCCCTTCAGCTTAACCATATCCTTTTCGGTGGTCAGCAGGGCGTCACAACCGTAAATAGCCGCATCCTCCACCAGGGCGGCCAGGTCTGCCTCTGTGTAGGGGTGATGATCGGGGAACACCGAAAATCCGAAAAGACTGACGCCCTGGTCGCTGACGGTCAGCAAAAAACCGCCCGGATCCGCCAATCCGCAGAAACCATAGAGTTTCTGGTCTAACACCTCGGGACCGGCCACCGCGCCCTGCCGATCGGTCAGGGATTTAAGCCGGTATTCAGCCGCGAACACCGGTCGTCCGGGAAAATCTTTTTCAAGGAACCCCTGGAAATCTTCAACCGCCGCGCGATTGCGCCGATCGACTCCGGTTATCACAAAACCATCGGCCCGGGCCAGGGCGTCAACAGGCTCCCGCAGGTCACCGCCCGGAAAAACCCGGCCGTTCCCCATAAACAGAGGGGCCTTGAACAGGACCAGATCAAGATCGCGCTGTAAGCCCAGATGCTGAAATCCGTCATCCAGAACGATGATATCGGCTCCCAACTCCCTGACCGCGAAATCGGCGGCAACCGACCGCTTCACCCCGGTAGCAACGATCACACCCGGCAGGGTTTCGGCCATCAGCCGGGGCTCATCTCCGGCCTGATCGGCATCGAGCAGACACCGGACGCCGTCGCTGACCAGATTAACCGCCTCTCTGGCCTTGCCGCCGTAACCCCGACTGATTATCGCCGGCCGGTGTCCGGCACCCTTGAGGAGTTTGGTGACATAAATCGTCATCGGGGTCTTGCCGGTACCCCCCATGGTCAGATTACCGATGCTGACCACCGGTACCGTTAGCGCGCGGCTTTCCATTACCCCGGAACGATACCAGGCGGCCCGTTTTCTCATAATGGCTCTATACAGGGGAGCAAGAGGCCGTCCCAGCAGGAAGGCGAGCCGCCGCCGTCTTTGTTTTCCCATCAGAGGTCTCCTTCGTAGTAACCGTTCACCGGGTCGGTCGCCAAAGTACAAAAAACCGCCGGACTGTAACCGTTCAGCAGTGGTGCGGATTTGGACAAGCGGACCGGCGCCGCGTATCGTGTACGTAAGCCGGGCCGATCGTCCAAAGATGTGGTGCTGCTGAACGGTTACCCTTCGTAAAGCACCCTGCCGACCAGATCCACATGTCTGTCCGTCACTCCGCTTTGCCCTTCGATGAGCCGGGCCGCCCTCTCGCCGGCCGCTCGCCTCTCCTCGTCGACCGATAACCATTTCCGGAGTATCACGGCCAGGCTGGACTCATCATCGACCCGCACTGCCCCGCCGGCGGCCAGCAGGTCCGCGGCGATTTCGGCAAAATCCTCCATATGGGGTCCGAAGACGACCGGTTTGGCAAAAAGGGCCGGCTCCAGAGGGTTATGACCCCTCTCCCTGACCAGGCTGCCGCCGATAAAGGCGAAATCGGCATCTTTATAAACCGCGGCCAGCTCGCCCAAGGTATCGAGGATCAGCAGGTCGCAGCCGAGCATACCGCCTTCACTGCGGCGCGACGGCTTCAGGCCGAGGCCGCCGGCCAGGGAGGCGATCTCGGCGCCCCGTTCAATGTTACGCGGGGCGACAACCAGGCGCAGATCGTTAAAATCAGCCCGCAGGCGTTGATAAACCCGAAGGATGATTTCCTCCTCTCCGCGGTGGGTGGAACCCGCCACCCATAGAGGTTTGGCACCAAGATCCGTCGATTCAGCGCCTCCCTTTTGACCGGGAGCAACCGGCCCGGCCAGGACCTCATACTTCAGATTACCGAGATTGAGCAACCTGGCGGCCGGCACCCCGAGTTGCCGCATTTTGCCGAGATCGGCCTCGGTCTGCATGGCAATATATCTGAAGATTTCAAACAATGGACCGAAAAAGAATCCGAACCTGCGATATTTCCGGAACGATTCCTCGGAGATGCGGCCGTTGACCAGCAGGGCCGGCACTCCCTGACGTTTAAGGGCGGAGAGGAAATTCGGCCAGAGATCGGTTTCGATCAGGACGAAGACCTCCGGCCGGAGGAGACGGATAAATCGCTCGACGCTCCACAAAAAATCGAGGGGAAAGGGGACCAGAAGATCCACTTGCCCGGCGAGAGTCGCAGCGGCATACTTCCGACCCGAGTCGGTGGAGGCCGAAAAGATCAGAACCCCATCGGGATATCGGCGCCGGAGACTTTCGATCAGAGCCCTGGCCGAAGACACTTCGCCGACCGACAGGGCATGCACCCAGATCCGCGGACACCCCTTGCCGAGCTTACGGACCCGCGCGACCAGACCGAAACCAAGCCGCAGCCCCGTGCTTCCCCGATATTTAGGAGTGAGCAGAACCAGCGGCAGCAGGACCGGCAGCAGTAAAACCGCGAGGCTTATCTGCAAAATATTATAAATTATCAACATGAACCCTGGCCTACCTTTTCCATTTACATTCGGTTATATTTGATGGCGTCGCAAAAAATCGCCAGCTCCGGCCTTGCTGCAGATTGTCTCGTCATTGCAGCGTACTGAAGTACGCTTCATTCCTCGAAATTCGCGCGCCTTGGATCTGACGATTTTTGCATAGCCATCGTTTTTTTGTACCAACAGGGCATAAGTTTCGTTTGCACCCTAAAGGGCATTAAAAAGCAGGCAAGCTGCTCAACTCAGCTTTAATTTTTCGCGAACTCATATATTTGGGAAAACAATAAACCTGATTTCGTAATCGATCACGGGATAAGCCGCCCAGAATTGACCAATCTCCCAGCCGGTAAGCGATACAGGGGAAGCAGAGAAAAATAATCTGCTTCAATTGCACGCTCAATATTATGATAATGTAATTGAAGAGGTTTTCCTGAAAGACCTTTCGGAGAAGGACTGGATAATTATCATAACAGATGGCCGGGGA
>JAWOIQ010000128.1:0-4303 GCA_046484585.1 Desulfurivibrionaceae bacterium | reverse complement strand
GCGCCGGTTAAGTGCCGATAACACCACCGACTACAGCGCCTTATCCTATATGGAGGGAATTAACCCGCCCGAGGCCGAGGTGATCGAATTCCTGAGCAAGGGGTTGCGACCATGAAAACGATGAAGAGCGCAAAGCCATGGGCGGCGGCGGTTGTTCTGCTCCTGGACCTGACCTTTCTGCTCCATGCCCGGGTTGTGGCGGAACCGGCTGACTTTCGGGCTCGGGTTTCCGAAAAGTTGGCGGACGAGGAGATCACCGACGCCGATCTCGCCGCTGAAATCAGCTTCGGGCGGGAGGTGGCTGCCCATATTCTCGGCAGATATCAGCTGGACCGGGACGATAAACTGAACCGCTACCTGAATCTGGTCGGCCGGGGGGTCGCCCTCCACTCCAACCGTTCCGGCCTCGATTTTCGGTTCGCGGTGCTGGCCAGTTCGACAATTAACGCCTATGCCGCTCCCGGCGGCTACATATTCGTGACCAGGGGCGCCATCGCCAATATGGCCGATGAAGCGGAACTTGCCGCCGTGCTCGCCCACGAGATCGCCCATGTCGACGCACGCCACATTGTCCGGGAAGTGAAGATCAAGGGGGAAGGGGGCTCGGCCCAGGCCGGACTGGCCCATCTGATCGGGGCGATCGGCGATCCGGCCAGGGTCGCTTTCAAGCAGGCGGTTGACGAGGCCCTCGATATATTGTTCAAGCAAGGGTACAGTCACCGGGACGAGGCCGAGGCCGACCAGAACGGCCTCATCCTCCTGGCCGTGACCGGCTACGACCCCGGCGGCCTGCGCAGATATCTTGCTAAACTTGAGGCAAGCGGCTCTGCCGAACTGGAGATCTTCAACCGGACCCATCCGCCCTTTGCCGAGCGTCTGGCCGCTCTTGATCGGGCAGCAACCGAAACGGGCCTGGACAAGGTCACCGGTCCCATTCTGAAGGAGAGATTTGATGAACAGAGCAGATGAACGTCCCGGATTTTCCCTTTTTAAAAAAACCACCGGTCTTGGCGTGATGCTCTCGGTAATTATGCTGACTTCCCCGGTTTACGGCGATGAGGAACATTACGCCAATCAGCTGATCGGCGACCGGGCCGCCGGCATGGGCGGGGCCTATACCGCGGTTTCCGATGATCCGGCTGGCGCCTATTACAATCCGGCCGGCATCGTTTACGCCCGATCCGCCAATCTCACGGCCAGCGCCAACACCTTCAGTTCCACCGAAAAAACCTATGAGTCGGTGCTCGGCAGGCGTCATGACTGGAAGCGGGAGAGCTACTCGGTGTTGCCGAACTTTTTCGGGATCATCCAGCCTCTAGGTGACGGGTATCTCGGCCTGTCGTTTGCCGCGCCGGATCTCTTGACCGAAGACCAGGACCAGCAGTTCAACGAGAGCTTCCCTTCCAGTCTGGACGGGATCGATGTCTTCTCCTATACCATCAATATTCACAAACGAGACAATACCTACAAGTTCGGACCGAGTTACGCGCGGGAGTTGAATCGGAAACTCTCCATCGGCCTGACCGGTTTTTTCCATTACCGGGAGAAAGATTTCATCAAGAACGAGTATGTGCTGCTCGACAATTTCAGCCTCGGCAATACCTACCGGGATTTTGAGTGGACCAACTACTATGAGGAATCCTATGAATACGGGTTTGAGCCGATCCTCGGCATTATGTGGACCCCGGCCGACAGAATTTCGGTGGGATTGCGGCTCAGCCAGGTCCAGGTATTCTACTCCGACACCACCTTCCAGACCACTATCAGGCGGGAAATTCCCGGCGATTTCCTGAATCAACGAGCCCTGATGGAGAATCATGACACCGAGCGGGAACATCCGGTCAACGCCCGCCTGGGGCTGGCCTGGTTCGCCTCGGAAGCCCTCCTGGTCTCGGGCGATCTCTCTTACTACTCATCGGTCGACGATGACTTTTTCGGGGACCGGGAGGCAACCTGGGATTTTGCCCTGGGGACGGAATGGTATTTCTCGCCCAGGGCGGCCCTGCGGATGGGATTTTTCAGCAAGAGCGCCAATACCGCGGAATTGACCGCCGACGGCAAAAACCAGAACGAGCATCTCGATCTGTACGGGATCAGCGCCAGTCTGACCAAATTCGCCAGAAACTCCTCGATTACCGGCGGTTTCGCGGTCAACTACGGCGAGGGCGAGGCCCAGGTCTTCACCGACAATCCGACCATTCAGGACGTTGAATCGGTCGGCTATGCCATTTTTCTGTCTACCTCATACAGCTACTGAGCGAGGGAAGTGCATGTTTACAAGAAGTTACCCGCGATGGTTGCCCGGACTGCTTGCCGCCGGCTTCTCGATTTTCGGCTTCTGCCTGAACGCGGCCCCGGTTTTTGCCCTCGACAAGGTGGAAAGGGTCGATTTCGAATTCTACGGCGGCTACCGGATTGACAAGCTTGACTGGAATATCGCCAGTGACCTGAGCGGCGGCGCGACCCCGAATATCCTTTCGGAACTGGTCTGGGAAGATCTTGAGATCTATCAGCTCGGCCTGAAAAGCGATTGGCGGATCAGCAACAGGCGTGTTCCCTTTCTGGGTCTGCTCACCGGCACGGTCAACTACGGCAGCATCTTTGCCGGCGCCGGTCATGATACCGAATATGCCGGCGACAACCGCACCTTGTTGATTTCCCGCTCCGACCACGACGGCGGCGACGGAGAGGTCTGGGATCTCTCGGTCGCGGCCGGACCGGAGTTTCTTCTTTTCGGCGGTCGGATCGGTCTGAGTCCCCTGCTGGGCTATTCTTATCATGAGCAGAACCTCACGATCGAGGATGGTTTACAGACTTTCCCGCCCCACGGCTCCTTCAGCGGTCTCGACACCAGTTACGACGCGGTCTGGAAGGGAGGCTGGCTCGGGATCAATCTCCGCCTGACCCCTATCGACTCCCTTGTCCTGTTCGGCCGTTTCGAATGGCATGAGGCGGAATATCTGGCCGAGGCGAATCTTCGCGACGAGCTCCAACAACCGGTCAGCTTAGAACATAGCGCCGACGAGGCCGAGGCCATGGTGGTCCGGGTGGGGGGAGAGCTGGCGGTGAGCAGCCATGCCTGGCTTGGTGTTGAGGCCGTCTATCAGGATTGGCAGGCCGAAGAGGGAGTTGAAAACTTCTCTCTTGCCGACGGCTCGATAAGCCAGGTCAGGCTGAATGAAGTGAATTGGGAGTCGTTTGGGGTGATGTTGGGTCTGAAAGTGGTCTATTGATCCCGGTCCGCCTGGATCCTGGATTAAGCCCGGTCGGAGATTGGTCCGAGCGCTATTCCCGGGCCCCTTTTTCCGGGCAAGAGGCCCGGTTCGGATCTTTACCCTGGTACAACAGAAAACCTGTAAGGTGAAAACAAATGGTTATGGTATTCAGATGCACGATTTGCGGGGAAGCCAGTCTGGCGGAGAAAAAGTCGACTCATTGTCCCTTCTGCGGAGCCCACCGGCAATGGCTTGTGGACGCACATGACTATATCGAACCGGTGGCGCCGGAGCTCACCGAGATCTCGCGGAAGAACCTCGAGTTCACCTATGATCTTGAAATCAAAGCTTCCAAAATCTACCAGTGCATCAGGAAGAAAACCGGGGATCAGTTCATCCTGGCGATGTTCAAGGCCATTGCCAAAGTCGAACTGGAACATGCCGAAGTGGTCGGCAAGCTGATCGGCAAGGAGCCCGATTGCGAAATCGCGTTTATCGACAAACTCTGTACCGAGGACCGGGACGAATCTCTCCATAAGACCGAAAAACTTGAGGACGATGCGATCAGGCATTATAAGAAGTTTCTGGGAGAAGCAACGGAGGAGCGGGTCCGGGATATTTTCCGGGCGCTTATCGAGGTGGAGACCGATCATCTGGAACTGGTAAGGAAGAATCTGTAATTTGCAAAAAAATGAAAAAAGGGGAGGGACGTCTGATCAAGACGTCCCTCCCCTTCGTTTTCAAAGCTTCGCTGCGCGGGAGACGGGTGCCATTCCCGGCCCACTTTATACAGTCCCTGAATCCGTGGCGGCAGGAATGTACCCGCCGCCCTGCGGGGCGTCCGAGAACGGCGCATCTGCGCCCCGCAGGAAGTGCCCCCCCCCTCAAGGGGGGATTGAACAGAACCCTTGGGGTGCGGCGTTGGCAACTCGTTGATATACCATCAGTATTATCAACATAGTTGCCGCTTTGCATCTGCGCCGTTCTCGAACGCCCACGGATTCAGGCAGTCTTTAATAACGGTAGTATTCCGGCTTGAAGGGACCCGCGGCCGGCACCCCGATATACTTGGCCTGCTCATCGGTAAG
>JAWOIQ010000169.1:0-4917 GCA_046484585.1 Desulfurivibrionaceae bacterium | reverse complement strand
TTTAACCAGTTCTTGCGCTGGGCCAGGGATTCATAGCGTTTTTGATCCAGCTCGATGCAGACGCAGTCGGGTTTTTCCTGTTCGATTACCCGGTGGACCAGCTGGGCGGATTCCATGGAAATGTGAGCGGTGCCGACCAGAATGAGTTCTTTGTCACCGAGCTGAAAACGATGGACGTCGCTGTGGTTATCGGCGGTCTCGATGGGGCCGTCGGAGGATTCCGTCATTTTTTCCCATTCCTTAAAAGATGATAAGTTCGCAAAAAGTCGGGATTACCATAATGTCATTTCGACCAACGGGAGAAATCTTAATATTTCCAATCGGTTAAAGCTGAGTTGAGCAGCTTGTCTGCTTTTATGCCCTTTAGGGTGCAAACGAAACTTAGGCCCTGTGGGTATAAATAACAAGATTTCTCAACATGCGTTCGAAATGACAGTCTTTTTCGCTTTTTGTGAAATCATCAAGATAAGCCGCAAACCGGCCGGGTATTTAAATTTGGTTGGGCGTCGGGTTTTTTTTACCCAATGCTGCCAGTGACATGGCCGCTTAAATTTAAATAGGGTCCTTATATAAATGTTTTAGGTCAATTGGTAAACAGCAAATTTTACCGGAGAGATCATCAACAATCGGTCCGGGGACAATGATTTTTATGATTATCCTGAATCGTGAGCGTCGACAACGGTGCAGATGCAAGGCGGCATCGATGTTGATAATAATGATGGTATATCAACGAGTTGTCAACGCTGTATCCCAAGGGTTCTGTTCAATCCCCCCTTGAGGGGGACACTACCATTGGGCGCAGATGCACCGTTATCGGGCGCCCGCAGGACGGCGGAATGAATCATGACGGCTAGGATAAAACCATTCTCATGGAACTACAAACTGATATAGCAAAATTCCCCACGCAGCCTTCACGGATTCAGGAATTTTAGCCGGCGGTTTCAAGCCCTCTTTCCTATGCCAAAACCAAAGGCGGTTGGAGTCTGCTTACCCTTTACTAAAACCACTGAGTGGTATATAATTAAGAATATAGTTTTATTGTTAACTTTGTGGGCGGCCTGAAGGCGGCGTGGGTAATTTAGCCAACGTGATCCCGAACAGGCAAACAATTAATTGCAAGTTGATCAGGGTCAACGCCTATTAGCCGTCACGGATTCGGGATTAACTGTTTTAGCCGCTGAACAGGGCGATTAAGGAGAATTATTATGAAAGCAGCATTGGCATTATCTGTGATTTTCACCCTGGTTATCCTGGGTTCGGCAGTGGATGGGCAGGCCTCCCCCAAGAAGCGCCTTGATCAAGCTACCCAGGTTTGCCGGATTCTCACCTTCCAGAACAGCGGCTGGGCCAGCGAAGGCAGCAGGATATTCAGCGAGTCCTGCAAGAGCTGTCATGCCCGCGACAATGATCAAGGCGCCACCTTTCTTCATTCAGAGTCGAAGTCGATGACTGCCTGGAACCGGGTCTTTTATGAAAAATATCCGCAATGCGCCAGAGACGGGCAGTGGGATAATCTATCCAATGAAGATCTCCAGAAACTGAACGATTATTTGTTTCGCAATGCGGCCAATACCTACGATCCAAACGACGCAGACGACTGCGGCTGATAAGCTTTCAACCTCCCGGTCGGGAGGCCTTGATGGCGTCGCAAAAAGCACCCTGAAGGGCATAAATCGCCAGCTCCGGTGTTGCTGCGAATTGTCTCGTTATTGCAGCTTACTGAAGTACGCTTCATTCCTCGAAATTCGCGCGCCTTGGATCTGACGATTTTTGCTTAGCCATCCCGAGACTCTTTGCGAATTTATCAAATTGTAACCGATCACGGGATAACCACCCGGGATTGGCAATCTTCTACCTTTAAATTCTCGTGAAACTCCAGGATACGGGTCTGCCGTTCCTGTAGGGCATGTAGCCGTGGAACTGCCTGGGGTCGTCGTCGAAGACCATGGGCAGGAAAAAGCGGTCTCCCTCCCACATGGGCAGCTCGCCGAGCCGGTCCAGGTCGATCCAGGTCAAAATACCCTCCTCGTTTTCCGTAAACGGTACCCCGCCGAAGCAGTCGATCCGGAAGATGAAGCCCAGCCAGTCCTCGCCGTTCGGGCCGAAGCCGGTCCAGTTGACGGTGCCGCGCAGCCGGATTTCCTCGCAGATTATCCCCGCCTCCTCCATGATCTCCCTGGTCATGCATGAAACCACGTCTTCGCCGGGCAGCATTTTGCCGCCCAGGCCGTTGTACTTATTGTAATGATCGTCGTCGAGACGGGCATTGCGATGCACCAGCAGGGTCTGGCTCCGGTCCGGCGACATGATAAATCCCAAAGTGCCCACTATCGGTTGATAAGTCATAAAACCTCTCCGCGCGGCAGATGCCGGCTGAAACTTTTATATGCTGCCATATTTATCGCCGCTCGTGACTGCCATATTTATCGCCGCTCGTGCCGCCTTCAGCGAATACTCGGCAAGGGCGGTATCAGGGAAAAGATCCGCAACTAATATACCCTTTCCCCAAAAGTTGTCCATGCCGACAGGGAACAGTGCCGCTTCCCGGGACTTTTAAACTTCGAACCGCCGCGGCGGCCCCCGGCTATCTTTCAAAGATTTGAACATTTCCCGGAACCCTTCGCGCCTTGCGCCGGGAGGTGCTCTTTACAATGTTGATTTTCAAGTTCCGGCCGTGATAGAACTTTCTTAGGGATGGGCGGTTGGGGAAAGCCTATCCTGTCGAATACGGGTAGCTTATTTGTTTCACCGCTTGCACCCGGCAAGTCGGATCTCGGGCCTGCCTGGAGAGATTGGCATGAATCGCGAAATGGTATCGATATTCAGCTGCCTGTTCCTGGTTTTCCTTATTGGCTGCGGGGCAACTTCTCGGGAGTCTCGCTGGAAATCGGTAAAACCATCGGGACTTGCATCCCGCGACCCTGACCTCTGCCTTGATAATATTTCCGGACTTACATGGAAATAAACTCCAATGTAGATCGCGGTTTTTGCGAAGCCATCAAGACAAGATTGCCGGAAGCCCCGCAAATCGGCAAGACCACAAAACATTCATCAGAAAGGAGAAAAAAATGCCGGAATTCAGCAACCCCTTTACCGTCCTGAAAAACGATCGAAAACTTACCCATGAGGAACTGGTCAGGGCAATCCGTTTTATGATTGCGGCGGAATACGAGGCGATCCAGCTTTATCAACAAACAGCGGAGAGTACGGATAATGAACTTGCCAGGGAGGTGCTGATCGACATCGCCAATGAGGAAAAGGAGCACGCCGGGGAGTTTCTTCGGCTCTTAAGTCAGCTGGATCCCCAGGAAGATGAATTTTATAAAAACGGCTACGAGGAAGTGGAGGAGATGATCGCCAAGCTTAAAAAATAATTTCGTCATCGGCGAAAGTGGCCGGGATTGGGCAGGGGCACGGGAAAACATGGAGAGAAAAATATTAGTCGCGATCGGCAATACGGCGCGGGACAATACGATCATCAGCTATCTTGCCGGGCTGTTTCCCGATCGTTCGGAGGTAAGTCTGCATCTGCTTAATATTGTCCCCCTCCATAACGTTGCCGAAAGTCAGCAACTGCTGGGAGATCCGGAGCAGGCGGTCGCTTCCTCGCCTGCCTCATTGAAAAAACGAGCTGAAGCCCGCCGCTATTTAAATGACTTGCAGGAAAAATTGCGGGGCGCGGGTTTTAATGATGAGTTGATTGTAGGTGAAGTTGTTTTTTCCTATGGCAGCGTTTCCATCCCCCTCCTGCACCATGCCCAAACCGGGGGGTACGACGCCATGGCCCTGGCCAAACGGGATCTCTCCCTGCTTGAGAAGATGATCGGCGGCAGCATCTCGGCGGAGCTTTTGAGAAAAAATCACGCCATCCCCTTATGGCTGGTCAGCGGCAATCCCCGGCCCCGTAACTTTCTGGTACCGGTTGATTGCTCGGAACACACCCTGAAAGCGGTGGATCACCTTGGTTATATCCTCAGGGGAGACCCCGCCGTGGAGATCACTCTTTTCCATTCCTGTTCCCTGCTGGCCGCCGAACATATCACTCCCCGGGAAAAGTTTCATGAGAGGTGGGGCAGAAAATGGTGCGATCAACACCTTAAGGGGGATGCCGACGGCCATTTTCACTTTTCGGCCGCTGAGCAGATCCTGAAAGAAAGCGGTATTCCGGCAAACCACATCCATCGATTGCTTCTCGACACCGGCATCGAACCGGCCCAGATTATTGTCCGGGAAATGAAAAAACGCGCCTACGGCACCATCGTTATGGGGCGTCGGCTGGATAAGGAAAAGAACCTTTCCAAGGGCGTTTCCGACCGGGTGCTGGCCAATGTTAATGATGCGGCACTCTGGATTGTCGGCTGATTGAGCTGGATGAAGATGCAAGTGTTGCTCGGTATCCGGCGGTCGATGGTACGATGAAGAGAAAAGGCGGCTGGCATGGCCATTACGGAAACCAGGGAGCAAGATGAAATCAGGGCCCGGATCGCCGGGGTTATGGGCGAGGAGCGGGTACCGGAGCGCTTCAGGATCATCCACGACACCAGTGACTTTTTCCGGGTTGAATACGATGATGTTATCGTTCTGGACCACAGATATTTCTGGGTTAAGGGCTATGAGAAGGAAGGCCGCTTCGGGTTGGATGACGAACCGAAATACTGGGTGCGGCGATCGATCGATCTGGCCGACGGTTCCACGAAAATCCTCAAGCTGGTCTTCCATGAATCCTTTGTGACCAGGATCGGCGGGGTGGCGATCAAATGTTTCCGGAGCCCCCGAAAAGAGGCGCGGATTCTGGACCTGGTGGAGGGGCATGAAAATTTCATGCACGGCCGCGGGATCAATGACCGGGCCGGCAATAATGTGCGGATCCTTGAATATATCCACGGTAGACGGTTAGACGAGATTGTTTCCGATTAC
>JAWOIQ010000160.1:0-10523 GCA_046484585.1 Desulfurivibrionaceae bacterium | reverse complement strand
TTCGGCGCCTTCGTCGAGATTATGCCCGGTACCGACGGCCTGGTCCATATCTCCGAACTTGATACCAAGCGGGTCGAGAATGTCACCGATGTGCTCAAGGAAGGCGATACCGTCAAGGTCAAGGTTCTGAATATCGACCAGCGCGGTAAGATTCGTCTCAGCCGTAAAGCACTTTTGGAAGATTAGGCCGTAATCGGGCCTACTTATGTATAACAAGACCGTCCTCGACAACTCGCTCAGAATCATGACCGAGCGTCTGCCCTCCCGCCTGGTTTCCCTCGGAATCTGGGTTGAGGTCGGCTCCCGGGACGAGGATGATCGCAATAACGGCAGCGCCCATTTTGCCGAGCATATGTTTTTCAAGGGTACCCGGCTCCGGAGTGCCCAACAGATAGCCAAGGAGTTGGACATGCTGGGCGGCATGTCCAATGCCTTTACCTCTTCCGAATACACCTGCTATTACCTTACCGTGATTGATGACCGCCTGACCGAGGCGGTTGAATTGCTGGCCGATCTCTTTCTGAACTCGAGCTTTGCCCCGGAGGAGATTGACCGGGAACGCCAGGTGATTTTACAGGAAATCGCCATGGTCGAGGACACCCCTGACGATCTGGTTCACGAAATGTTTTCCGCCCTGTACTGGCGAGGGCATGGGCTTGCCAATCCCGTGCTGGGCCGGGCCGAGGTGGTTTCCGCCCTTGACAGCAGCAGTTTGACCGAGTTCGTGGTTGCCAATTACCGGCCGGAGCGCATTGTGATCTCGGCGGCCGGCAACGTCGATCATCGGAGTTTTACCGAGCTGTGCCGGGACCGTTTTGGGAAGATGTCCCCGGCCGGGTCGCCACTGCCCGAACGGCGGCCGCCCAGCCCCGACAGTTTCGGGGATAAACGGATAGTCGAGCGCCCCCTTGAGCAGGCCCACACGGTCATGGGCACCATGGGCTTGCCGGCCGATTCGGCTGATCGCTACAAGCATCTTCTTTTAAACAGCATTCTTGGCGGTAATATGAGCTCCCGGCTCTTCCAGGAAATTCGGGAGAAAAGGGGCCTTGCCTATTCGGTCTATTCCTATCTTTCCAACAACTCCGACTGCGGCTATACCGGCATCTATCTTGGCGTAGACCCCGGTTCCTGGCCGGAAACCCTGGAACTTGTCCACCGGGAGCTTGCCGCACTGCGCCGGAAAGGGATAACGGAAGAGGAATTGGCCGGGGCCGCCGAATACGCCAGAGGAGGGATCTATCTGGCCGCTGAGAATATGGAGGTGCGGATGACCAGTCTGGCCAAGAACGAATTCACTTTTGGCCGCTACCTGCCCATTGAAGAATTGACCGAGGCCATTGTCGGAGTAAAGCGTGAAGAAGTAAATGAGCTGGCCGGAATGATCTTTGCCGAAGAGCAGCTGCCGATGTGCGTGGTCGGCCCGGTTCCGGCAATCCAATGAGATCCTGAAGCCGGACCGGCCTTTGGGGGGCAACTGACTGTTTGCGATCGCCCGCCTGCAAGGAAAATAAAAGGGATCATCCGGTTTTCGATTCCGTTGCGCCCCCTGCTCATGCGCCAAAGTACGAGGCCGCGGGGTGGGGGAGGAAAGCCGATTCCGGGTGACTTGTTTCGTGGTTGCTTGCAATAAAATCAGGAGCTTAGTTATGGTCCACGGAGGCGCGGAAACGTCCAGACAAAGGTTGAAGGTCGAATTCTGCCGGTTGCGGCCGGCTGAGGACGGCGACATGGCCCTGCCCGTTTATCATTCTCAATTGGCGGCCGGGATGGATGTGCGGGCTGCGATTGCGGAGCCGGCAGTCATGGAGGCCGGGACGATCAGGATGGTGCCCACCGGGTTTTCCGTGGCCATTCCGGCGGGGTATGAAATCCAGGTGCGTCCGCGGAGCGGCCTGGCGATCAAGCACGGGATTACCGTGGTCAACGCGCCGGGCACTATCGATGCCGACTATCGCGGCGAGATTATGGTCGGGTTGATTAATCTCGGGGCGGCGCCGTTTACGATCAACCGTCATGACCGGATCGCCCAGCTGGTGGTGGCTCCGGTAACCCTTGCCGAGGCGGTGGAGGTCGACGCCCTCGATTCTACCGTCCGTCAGGATGGAGGTTTCGGGCATACCGGATTGTGATTGTCGGTGGCCCTGATTCAGGCCGGTTAATCTTTTCAAGCCAGGGGAGCTTTCGAAAGAGATGAGATTCTGTGTTCTGGGCAGTGGCAGTAGGGGCAATGCAACCTTTGTCGAGGCGGGCGGGACGCGGATCCTGATTGATGCGGGATTTTCAGGAGTCGAGGTGGAGCGCCGCCTGGCCGCGATCGATATCGATATCGCCACCATTTCCGCTCTGCTCGTCACCCATGAACACGGCGACCATATTCGCGGGGTCCAGGTTCTTTCCCGGCGCTACTCCCTGCCGGTCTACGTCAGCCGGCCAACCCGGGAAGCGGCCGGCAAGTCTCTGGCCAGGATCTTCGAGTGGCGACCCATTGAAGCCGGCCTGAGTTTCAGCCATCGGGAGCTGACGATTCATCCCTTCGCGGTTTGTCACGATGCCGTCGATACCTTGGGATTCGTGGTCGGTAACGCCGGTTGCTCCCTCGGTTACTGTACTGATACCGGCTCGATTTCCCATTTAATTTCGCATCAGCTGGGGGGGTGCAACGGGCTGGTTCTGGAGTGTAATCACGATCCCGAGATGCTTAAGAACGGCGGCTATCCACCCTCCCTCCAGCAGAGAATCCGCTCAAAATCAGGCCACTTGACCAATAACGACGCGGCCCGCCTGCTGGTGGCGCTTATCCATGGGGGACTGAAGCATGTGGTGCTGGCCCATGTCAGCGAGACCAACAACAGCCACGACCTGGCCAGGACGACCGTGGAGGGACATTTGCGCGAATACGATCTTTCCGCCGAAAAACCGTGTGGCTTTTCTCTTTCCGTGGCCCGGCAGGATACGGTCGGCGAACTTCTATCTCTTGCCGCCTCCGGAAATGGCGATGGACGTCCGCGGGATGAACCTTTTCCCGGAGCAGATCCGGGCGGCCTCACCCAGGGAAAATAAAGCTTAAGTTGGGCGGCTTGTCTGCATTTATGCCCTTTAGGGTGCAAACGAAACTTATGCCCTGTGTTGGATATAAATCTTCATCAATCTCGAAAAGTGGCGGCGGCTGTCGAAGCGGGGTACAAAAAATTAATTTTCAGGTTGGTGGTTGTCTAAATCCTTGTACCGTTTAGCTTCTTTACGCCGTCGCGACTTATCGGTTATCTTGTTGATTTTATGACGCTATAAGTCTTGGAGGTTTTTTGTTGGATATTGGCACAGCCATTGCAATTACTATAAGGCAAGTAGAATGAAGCAACATCCTACTTTCCCCCTAGAAAGGCCGGCTCTTTCCCCCGAAGAGCCGGCCTTTTGTTTTTAACCAACCTGCCTGAGCTCCCGGAAGCGAATTGATGTTGAACCACTGAGTTGCGGCAGACCAGGCCGCGAATTTTTGTTGCTTTATCCCGGTTTGCAACTGGCCGGCGACTCAATCGGCACGGGGTTAACCGGATCACCGATTAATATAATTGGTCAGCATCCGCATTACGGCGGGAGAATCCCATTGCGCGGGCCCGATAAACTTTTCCCGCACCACCCCTTCTTTATCAATAATAAAAGTCTCGGGCAGTCCGGTCAGGCCGTATTTCGGACCGACCTTGTTGTCCTGATCGTTCAGGATGGGCATGGTGATTCCCAATTTAGCCGCGAAGGATTTCGCTACTTCAGGCTTGTCTTTATTAAGGACCGCCAACATTTTGAATTTGTCTTCAGGCAGGGTTTCGTAAACCTTTTGCATTGACGGCATCTCTTCCCGGCAGGGCGGACACCAGGTCGCCCAGAAATTGACAAAGACAACCTGGCCCTTCAGATCCGAAAGGGTCCAGGTCTTGCCATTCAAGTCGACAAGGGAAAAGTCAGGGGCCGGGCTGCCGATTCTGGCAACTTGCGGCTCCGGACTGCAACCGCCGAGGAGCAACAGCAGGCAAAGGACAGTGAGCAAAACCGATAGTTTTTTCATAGGAAACAACAACCTCGTTAGATTATCCATGTAACCATGGTTTATTGATTTGGATACTGTTTGTTGATTTCGTCATTAATAAGTTGCTGTAACTGCGGGTAACCAAAGGTCTGGAGAGGTCTGCCGTTAACGAAAAACCCCGGGGTTTTGCGGACATCAAGCCTTTCGGCATCGGCAAGATCCTGTTCCATTATCTCAACGATTTCCGGGTCTTCCATATCCTTTCTGATTTGCTCCAGATCGAGCCCGGCCCTGGTGAGAAATTGCCATATTTTATAGGGTTGCGGATTGTGGTGGCTTGCCCAGTAAGGTTGGGACTTATACATAACCTCCAGGGTCTCCCAGTATTTGCCCTGCTTTTGGGCGGCCTCGAGAATCTTGACAAAATAATCGGCGCCATCGTGAAAAGGGGCATAGCGCAGGACAAGTTTGATTTTGCCGGGATTATCGTTCATGAGTTTCTTGACCAGAGGCGAAAAAGCCGCGCAGGTTTCGCAGGCGGGGTCCATGAATTCGATCAGGTACACTTTCGCATCATCGTTGCCAAGGGTCGGGGAATGGTCCCGGACGAAAATCGAGGCGTCTTCCTTGGCCATAAAATCGAATTTTTCAAGCTGTTTATCTTTGTAATAGGAACTGGCGAACACAAATACGAAAAACAAGACAATACAGGCAAAGCCAAAAACTATGTATTTCATTTATCTATCCTCATCTTTAAGGTGATCAAAAGGGCTGTAATTATTGAAAAAGAGATCAGGGAAAGCATCGGAATGGTCAGGAACCCGAACAGACTGATGTACTCTTCCGTACATGAAACACCCTGGCTGCATGGTTGGATCTTTTCCGGGATGATCCCTGAATACAACAGGTTGTGATAAACCGCGGTCAAGGCGCCGATTATGGCCAAGGGCAGGTGAATTTCACAACTTTTCGATCAAAGGGGAACAGTCCGGCCGCCAGAATTATCACCAGCGGGAAAAGGAATATTCTCTGATACCAGCACAATACGCAGGGCGCAAAGCCCATCACATAACTGAAAAACAAACTTCCCAGAGTTGAAACAGCGACAATCAGCCAGCAGCTGAAAAGTATTATCCAGTTTAAATCAGAGCCAGAATCGGTTTTTGCCATATGAAAGGTTCCCTGTAATTGATTAATGGAAATAGCGAGGCGCCGAATCTATTCAGCAGCCGGCAGCTAAAAGTCCCTTGTCCTGGGGATGTTTTTACCGCTGTCGCAGCGGCGAGAACATAGATGTTTTAATTTTCGCCGATATGGATGTGGGAATACAAGAGAGGAATCAGTCGATCCCGTGAACACGCTTTTAATCTCACCTTCCGGCAAACCGAGGTCGAGACGGTATTTTAAAGCTGAGTTGAGCAGCTCGTCTGCTTTTATGCCCTTTGGGGGTGCAAGGGTGCAAACGAAACTTATGCCCTGTGGGTATAATGAAGCCGGATCCACGGTGTACTCAGCATAATCGGCCCGATTGCCGGCATGATGATAAGCCAATATGTGTAATCTCCGGTTCTATTAAACGGTAGACCAGAAGATTGCAATTTTGAGGCCGCAGTTGCGTTAATAAGAAAGGTTCTCTTATCATATTGAAAGAACGATTTTTATTCGTGATGAAGAGGGTGGCGTTTAGCTTGAGGTTTAGACGTTTGGATAATATTAGACATCCGGGAAAGCTTTTTGGGGAATATTCTCGGCTTTTACAGATCCTTACTCCGAGTCAAGCTGCCGTGCCTTGATAAAAAAAGGGGGCGGATCAAAAAGGACCAGCCCCCTTGAATGGAATCAGTACTTGAACCCGACCCGGTCCCTGACAAGTTCAAGGGTCACGGTTGCCTTTTCGCGGGCCTTGGCGGCGCCATGCGCCAGGATCCCGCGGACGTAATCCTTGTCATTCTCCAGTCTGGCCCGCTTTTCCCTGGCCTCCCTGAAATATTCCCAGATCAGCTCGACCAGCTCCAGCTTGATTTTGCCGTACATGGCCCCGCCGTTAACGTAAAGGTCGTGAACTTCCCGCAGCCTCTCGTCGGGGGCAAACATCTTGAAGATATTGAACAGGTTGCAATTATCGGGATCCTTGGGCTCTTCGACCGGGGTGGCGTCGGTGGTGATGGCCATTACCCTTTTTTTAAGTTCCTTCTCGTCAAGGAAAATGGAGATGGTGTTGCCGTATGACTTGGACATTTTCTGGCCGTCCAGGCCGGGCACGGTAGCCAGTTCCTTGCTGATCACAGGCTCAGGAATGGTAAAGGTTTCCCCGAAGGTATTATTGAACTTGGCTGCGATATCCCGGGCCACCTCGATATGCTGCTTCTGGTCTTTGCCGACCGGGACCCTGTCGGCCTGATAAAGAAGGATGTCGGCCGCCATCAATACCGGGTAGGCAAAGAGGCCGTGGTTGGCATCGATCCCCCTGGCCACCTTGTCCTTGTAGGAATGACACCGTTCGAGCAGCCCCATCGGAGTCAGGGTGGAGAGCACCCAGGTCAGTTCGGTTACCTCGGGAACATCGCTCTGGACCCAGAAAGTACACTGGTCGGGATCCAGCCCCAGGGCCAGGAAGTCCGCGGCTGCCCCGAAGGTATCCGAAGCCAGGCGGTCCCTGTCGTGAACTGAAGTCAGGGCATGGAGGTCGACGATAAAGGCGAAGAGATCGCTTTTGCCCATGTTCTCCAGCATGGGTCGCATCATGCCGAAATAATTGCCGATATGTAGTTTGCCGGATGGCTGAATGCCCGATAATACTCTCATGCAAGGTTCTGGCCGGGTTCGCCCCGCCCCCTCCATTGATAAAGATTATGATGATCGGTAAACGTAAAGGAACCGGGCCGCAAAATAATCAGTGCGGAGCACCGACTGCCGAATTGAAAACCGGCAGGGGGAAAGCGTATTTTTCGCTTGCCGTCAGTTGGTCGAAGTTGCAACAGCGCGTTATGCTATCTCAAAAAATACCCTGAATCGCATAAATCCCGGTGACAACGGTGCTGCAAGTTGGCTCTGCCGATTTTCACCCGCAAAGGTAACCCGCCATCCAATTTCTGGAGACTTCTCACAATATCAAGGGTGAGGATGTTAAAAAAAAAAGGGGGTGCAGGCAACCTTTTTCTGCACCCCCTTGGATTTGGCTGGAACCGCGGTTTCGTTATTTTACTTCTTCGTAATCGGCATCGACTACATCATCGTCCTCACCCTTCTTGCCGGATGAACCTTCCTCAGCGCCGGCCTCGCCGCCGCCGGACGATTCCTGGCCGGTCTGGGAATACATCATCTCGGCCAGTTTGTGAGAAGCCTGGGTCAGGGACTCGAGTCCCTGCTTGATGGCCGCGATATCGTCGCCTTCCATTTTTTTCTTGAGACTTTCAATCTCCTGTTCAACCTTGGTCTTGGTTTCGGCATCGACCTTGTCGCCGAGATCGCGCAGGCTCTTTTCGGTGGAGTAAATCATGGCGTCGGCCTGATTTTTGGTCTCCACCTGCTCTTTGCGCTTCTGGTCCTCCTCGGCATGGGCCTCGGCGTCCTCTTGCATCTTCTTGATTTCGTCCTCGGAAAGACCGCTGGAGGCGGTGATCTTGATCGACTGTTCCTTGCCGGTTCCAAGATCCTTGGCCGAGACGTGAAGAATGCCGTTGGCATCAAGATCGAAGGATACCTCGATCTGCGGAACCCCGCGCGGCGCCGGCGGGATATCGGCCAGTTCAAAACGGCCGATCGATTTATTGTCGCCGGCCATTTCCCGTTCACCCTGAAGAACATGGATGGAGACCGCGGGCTGATTGTCCGCCGCCGTCGAGAAGATCTGGCTCTTCTTGGTGGGAATAGTGGTGTTCTTTTCAATCAATTTGGTGCAGACCCCGCCCAGGGTCTCGATCCCAAGGGACAAAGGCGTAACGTCCAGAAGCAGGACATCTTTTACGTCTCCCTGAAGAACGCCGCCCTGAATCGCGGCGCCGATCGCCACAACCTCATCCGGGTTAACCCCCTTGTGGGCATCCTTGCCGAAAATCTCCTTTACCTTGGCTTGGACCTTGGGCATTCTGGTCATGCCGCCGACCAGGATAACCTCGTCGATCTCCGAGGCCTTGAGTCCGGCATCCTTCAAGGCGGTCACGCAGGGACCGGTAGTTCGCTCGATCAGATCATCGACCAGATTTTCCAGTTTGGAGCGGCTCAGCTTGATGTTGAGATGCTTGGGCCCCGATGAATCGGCGGTGATGAAGGGCAGGTTGATATTGGTCTCCATTGCGGTGGAAAGTTCCATCTTGGCCTTTTCCGCCTCTTCCTTAAGACGCTGCAGGGCCATCTTGTCCTGGCGCAGATCGATACCCTGGTCGCGTTTGAACTCGTCGGCCAGCCAGTTGACGATCCGCATATCAAAATCCTCGCCGCCCAGAAAGGTATCGCCGTGGGTGGACTTGACCTCGAAAACCCCTTCGCCGATCTCCAGTACCGAAACATCGAAGGTACCGCCGCCGAGATCGAATACCGCGATTTTTTCCTCACCCTTCTTGTCCAGCCCGTAGGCAAGGGCGGCCGCGGTGGGCTCGTTGATGATTCTCTGCACGTTTAATCCGGCAATGCGCCCGGCATCCTTGGTGGCCTGGCGCTGGCTGTCGTTGAAGTAGGCGGGCACGGTGATCACGGCATCGGTAACTTCCTCGCCGAGATACTCTTCGGCGGTCGACTTCATTTTGCCGAGAACCATCGCCGAAATCTCGGGAGCGGCGTAAGTTGTGCCGTCAACCTCAACTACCGCATCGCCTTCCTTGCCTTTGACTATCTTGAAAGGGCTGATCTCGATGCTTTTTTTGACCTCGGCATCGCTGAATTTGCGCCCGATCAGCCGCTTGATCGCAAAAAGAGTTCTCTGCGGATTGGTTACGGACTGCCGCTTGGCGACCTGGCCGACCAGGCGCTCGCCGCCTTCGCCGAAAGCGACAACCGAGGGAGTGGTTCGATTGCCCTCCACGTTGGTTATAACCTTCGGATCGCCACCTTCCATTACCGCGACGCAGGAATTGGTTGTTCCCAGATCTATTCCAATAATTTTACCCATATCATGTCTCCTTTATATACTTGATGATCATTTTGATTTATATGACAGTTCTTCATAAACGCAGGTTCTTCGCGGGTTTGATCCCAGGCCGAGGCTGCCGGATTTAGCCCGGGAGTGCTCACTCTTCAACATCTCCCTTGGATACGATAACCTTGGCCGCCCGCAGGAGTCTGTCCTTGAACATATACCCTTTCTCGAACTCCGTCTTGACGCGCTGCTCGGGCACTTCCTTGCTGGGCTCCATGGCCATGGCCTCGTGATAATTGGGGTCGAACGGCTTGCCGACACTTTCAAGCGGTTTGAGTCCGACCTTCTCCAGGGATTCCATCAGGCCTGCCCGGGTAAGCTCAACGCCTTCCAGGAGCTGTTTGCCGAAATCCTTACTGTTGGGATCCTGATTCATGGCCCTTTCAAGGTTGTCAATACTGGGAAGGATCTCCTTGATTAGATTTTCCTCGGCATATTTAACGGCCGCTTCCTTTTCGCGCTGGAGCCGTTTTTTCTGATTTTCAAAATCGGCGGCCACCCTGAGCAGTTTATCCTGGGCCTCTTTGGCCTCTGCTCGAAGTCTCTCCAGAACGGCGTTAAGATCCTCTTCCTGCCCGACCTCTTCCTCTTCGATTACTTCCGCTTCCACTGAGGGTTCCTGCGGCTTTGCCTCTTCAACAATCTCTTCCGGTACTTTTTCCTTTTTAACCACACCAATCTCCCGTGTAAAACCTGACAAGCAGGCGAAAATTCATTAAAAAATCCGCAATTCCGACCGGCAAAAACCGGCGTCATGCCTGACGCTTTCAGCGATTTTCCGGCTCTAGCCGTCTGCAAAAATAAGTATGCTACCCCGCCCTGTCAAGAAGTAGGCAAGGTAATACTTGAAATTATCGCACAAATCACCCTGGCCGCCCATCCGGACCGATGGAGACCGCGGGTAAATGCATTGTAAGCGATTACAGGGCGCCGAATCTGCTGTGTAATCGGCCTGCTCATGTACACCAGCACACCTCGCAGGCCGATGCCTTGCATCTCCGGCACCCTGTAATCGCTTACCTGATGGGAGATTGATCAATCCTGGGTGGCTTATCCCGTGATCGGTTGCAATGCATCCCGGTAATTTTCCATAAAAAAACCCCGTTGCCTGAGTCTACCACAAAAGAAAACGAACAGGCAAAGGGGTAAGGTGTTTGTTTTTCCCGTCCCTGGAGACGGAATAAAAGATCAGGCCGAGGCTATGTAAGCGATCACAGTGCGCCGAATCTGCTGTGTTATCGGCCTGCTCATGTACACCAGCACACATCGCAGGCGATGCCTTGCATCTTCGGCACCCTGTAATCGCTTACCGGCTGGGAGATTGTAACCGTTCAGCAGCACCGCATCTTCGGACGATCGACCCGG
>JAWOIQ010000003.1:0-11743 GCA_046484585.1 Desulfurivibrionaceae bacterium | reverse complement strand
ACAGTATGGAAAATTTCGGCACTTCTCCTCTTGTAGCCCATGACGAGTGGCAGCTTCCCGCATACTCCAGGCGGCAATGCCGGTACTCGGATCTCGATGCGTCTCCGGCGGTGGAACAAGTATCCGCGGATGGAATCCGCGAGGAAATCAACGCGCTCAAGCGGAGTCGTAGAAAAAATCCCCGAATCTGTCGTGAACCGGCCCTGCGCCTGGCCTGTTGATCATTCTTTTCATTGCCCTCCCGCCTGTCGAGTTTGGCCCCCCCTTTACCGGATTCGGCGGGCGGTTTTTTTTTGTCGATACATCCTGTTCAGAATTTCCGTTCCGTTTGCCGTTAAGCCCACCTTGCCGTGCTTTTCCCCCGGGTTATTCAGATAATTTCCTGCCCCAATCGATCCCCGATTGCTTTTCTCCCTCTTTAATGGCTATATTGGTAACTTGTATTTATTCTGGCGTGGAACGGATTATTGCCTTAACTATCAGTTAGTGTCTGTCCATAAATGAGATTTTTGCCCGAGAACGAGAAGCAAGAATGTCGGACGAGCGCCAGTTAATCTTCCGGCCGATTGAACCGGCCGGGATTGTGGAGAATTTTTATGGTTGCCGTCCTGCGGGAAGAAAAAGCCTCCCTGGTAAAGGCTGTATTCAGCAGGAGGATGTTGATCTGCTGTTTTAACGGATTAGCGGCGGGGATGCCGCTGTTTTTCCTTTATCACCTGATTCCGGCCTGGTTGAGATCGGAAAATGTCGATTTGAAAACGATCGGCCTTTTTTCCCTGGTCGGCATCCCCTACACCTGGAAGTTCGTCTGGTCGCCGATCATGGACCGCTACATTCCCCCCTTCCTGGGAAGGCGACGGGGCTGGATGTTGATTACCCAGGTCTTCCTCCTGCTCTCCATGGTCTCGATGGGCTTTTTCGATCCGGTCAACAGCATCTGGCTGATCGCCGCTCTGGCCACGACCGTGGCTTTCTTTTCGGCAAGCCAGGATGTGGTCCTCGACGCCTACCGCCGGGAACTGCTGCCCGAGGAGGAACTGGGCCTCGGCAATTCGATGTATGTCAATGGTTATCGGGCCGCGGTTTTTATCCCCGGCGGTCTAGGCCTCATCCTCGGCGACTATCTGCCCTGGCCCGCGGTGTTCGTCATCATCGGCTCCTTCATGTTGATCGCGATAATCAAGACCCTCTTGATTGAAGAAGCCCGGAAGACCATTGCGGCGCCAAAAACCCTGCACGAAGCGGTTGTAAAGCCTTTTATGGAGTTCTTCGGCAGAGACGGCGGAATCAGCCGCGGCCTGTTGATCCTGGCCTTTCTCTTCCTCTACAAGATCGGCGACAATATGGCGACGGCTCTCTCTACTCCTTTCTATCTTGATATGGGGTTCTCTAAAACCGTGATCGGCTCTCTGGTTAAATTGATCAACTTTTGGGCGATGATAATCGGTTCATTTATCGGCGGGGCTACCATTTATAAAATCGGCATCAATCGCTCCCTCTGGATATTCGGAGTGGTGCAGATGGTGTCGATCCTCGGTTTTGCCTTGCTGGCAAAGGTGGGGCACAATGTCGCCTTGCTCGGTTTTGTCATCGGCTTCGAATACCTGGGTGTCGGTCTCGGAACAACGGCCCTGGTGGCATTTATGGCAAGGGCCACGAGCATGAACTTTACCGCGACCCAGTTTGCCTTGTTTTCAAGCTTAATCGCCCTGCCTCGTACTTTCGCCAATGCGACCACTGGTTTTCTGATTGAAGGGGTCAGGGTCACGGATGGCTTTTATTACAATCTCCTGGGCCAATGGGATGGCATGGGTTACACCACTTTCTTCATATTTTGCACACTTTCCGCAATCCCCGGCATGCTGCTCCTGAAGTGGGTCGCTCCCTGGCATGCCGATTCGGCCGACAAACTCCTGAATCCGTAACGGCTATAGGACGGTTTACCTTTCCCTAATCACGGTGAAGAAAGTGCACGCCGCTATTCAGGACATTTGATTAACGGGTAATCTGTTGTTTGGCAACTCGTTGATATACCATCAATATAATCAATATTGACCGCCTCCTTTCGAATGCTCACTAATTCAGGAAGATAATTTGATTGATCATGCCTTATTTCGGTACACTTGAATTTTTCGGCGAAAGTTGAATTGCAATAAGCAGATTAATTTTTGTCTTGCTGTTCTGCTGAATCGATGGGCTGAGGAGGTTGGCTCTAAATGAAATGCTATTCTTTTAATAACGATAAAACAGTTAGTTGTGTTGTCTTGTCTGTGGCCGCGAATAACTGTTTCTGAAAATTATCAGTTGTTGTTTTGCCCGGATTCAGCAGAGAAATTGACTGATTATCCATTTATTCTTTACTTGCTTTTTCATCATGGGTATTATTGTCCTGATTTTAAAGGAAAAATCATTTTAACGATTGTTCATTTACAGGTAAATTAACATCCAAGACCGACCAGTTATTGTCTTTGTGCTGATGTCGTTTGGTTGATTGGAGAGGAAAAATGATCGGGAGTAGAAAACTTAAGAATTGTTTTTGTCTTGCTCTGGCCGCTCTTTTTTTACTAAGCGGATGTGCAACCAAAGAAACCGATTTTTCTAAAACAGATCGCAATAGCGGTGAGAAACTTTATCTGGCTGACACTGAAGCTCGAGAAATCCGATATGTCGCCAAGGACGGAGTAGTTGCCCGGATCACCCCGGAGAGAAGGGCAGAGGAACCCGCCCCGGCGGAAGAGGAGATTCTGGAGCCGATCGAAGCGGAATTTAAAGCGGCGCAAACACCGGCTTCTCTTGAGGAATTTATTAAGAAATATGCGCCCACTACCCTGGCCTTTGTCGCGGTTCAACGTTTGGCCGGACCTGATATTGCCGCCGCTAACTGGCCGGCTGCTGTTGAAATCTTCGAAAGATATCGTGCTGATTTTCCCTATTATACCGAACGGATCAATGAAATTATCGCCCTTCTGGAGGCACCCGCTGAAGGCCTTACAGTCGCGAATCTCGGCGGGGGAATCAATACATCCCAAAGTGAATACAATCCTGTCATTTCATCGGATGGCAGGGAAATCTATTTTGCCCGGGACTGTGGTGAATGCAGCGGCGGCGAAGAGGTTCATGTTTCCCGGAAAGGTCCCGACGGTCGCTGGGAGAACGCCAGGCGTTTCGGGGAACCGCTCTCTTCCAAGGGACATGAGATCCCCCTGGCAATTTCATCGGATAACACCACCCTGGCGGTTTTTGGCCATTATGACGGCTCCCTGGGCCGGGGCGACATCTTTTATGTGGAAAAAAACCAGGACGGTTGGGGTCAGCTTCAACACTACCCATCCCCGCTGAACTCCGAGAATTTTGAAAGCAACGCTATGTACGCCGCCGACGGCAAGGCGATCCTTTTCATTTCCGAAAGACCCGGCGGCATAGGCGATTATCATCCGAAGGGCTCTTTTTATAACGGCAGTTCGACCGGCAACACCGACATCTATGTCTATCTTGAAGGGGGGCAGAGTGGCCAGGCCGAGGTAGTTAATCTTGGCTCGGTGATCAACACCCCTAACAGCGAATATTCACCTTATCTGCATCCCGACGGCAAGACTTTATATTTCAGTTCGAACGGTCATCCCGGTCTCGGCGGTCTGGACGTTTACAAAGCGACCAGATTGAATGCCGATTCCTGGACCGAGTGGAGCAAGCCGGTTAATCTTGGCAAGGAAATCAACTCTTCCTATGATGACTGGGGCTATCAGGTCGCCGCCGAAGGGGAGCGGGCTTATTTTGCCAAGAGCAGCCTTACCGACAGTTACGGGGCCAGCGATATCTACTCGATAACCCTGCCCGAGAAAGCCAAACCGGGCGGAGTGATCACGGTCACCGGTGTGGTCTCCGATCCCAAGGGCGATCCCCTTATCGCCGAGATTCGCTGGGACGATCTCGATAAAGAAAAAGAAGTCGGTTACGCACTCAGTGATCCTATTACCGGTGAATATATAATTCATCTGCCTTCCGGCGGCAATTACGGTTATTACGCCGATAAACCGGGCTACATAGGCGAGTCTGAAAATTTTGATCTTAGAGATTATTCCGATGCCTACCAGGAATTTGTTCTCGATATCGTCCTCTATCCCATTGTTCAGCCGACCCCAATGGAACCGGAACCTGTCGAGGAAGCGGTCGAGGAAGCCCCGCCTGTCGAGATCAGCATGAATAATATCTTCTTTGACTTCGACAAGGCCAAGCTGCGCTCCGAATCATATATGGAGATCAACCGTTGGGCCAGGATGCTGAATGAAAACGAGCATATAGACCTGTATATATCCGGGCATGCGGACAGTGTCGGTCCGGATGATTACAACCGGAAGCTCTCTGAAAGAAGAGCCCTGGCCGTGGTGGATTATCTGGTCGAAAAAGGCATTGATCGTGATCGCCTCACCGCCGAGGGCTTTGGCGAAAGTCAGCCGGTTGCCAGCAACGAAACTGAAGAAGGGAGACAGCGGAACCGCCGGGTTCAGGTCAGGATTCTTAATTCGGGTCGGTAAAGAAATTCAACCGCTTTTTATGTTTCGCCGATAGTTTCGACGTGAGACCGCATCCGCAAGATGCGGTCTTTTATTTTGTGGCGCGACGGTTATATGGCGTTGCAAAAAATCGCCAGCTCCTGCTTTGCTGCAAAATGCGTAAACATCTATCTGGGCGGATGGGGTAGTATATTTAAATGAGTCAAGCGAACCAAGAAAATGATTCGGACATCTTGAAAATCACCCCCGGGAAAAGCCATGCTGGCCGGCGGCTTGACAGCTATCTGGCCGATGAATTGTCCGATTCCGGTCTAAGCCGTTCGCGGATCCAGGAATTGCTGACCTCCGGTTATATCAAGGTTAATGACGGGATCGTCAAAGCCGCTTACCGTCTCCGGCAGAATGATGAACTTGTGGTCAGACAGCCGCCGCTTATGCCCGTGGATCTGATCCCCGAACCGGTCGAATTCGAGATCCTGCATGAAGACGCCGATCTGATTGTCCTCTCCAAGCCTCCCGGGTTGGTGGTTCATCCCGCCTGCGGTCACCGGGACGGCACCCTGGTTCACGGTCTTTTGTTTCACTGCGACAATCTCTCCGGAATCAGCGGGGTTGAAAGACCCGGCATCGTTCACCGTCTTGACCGGGATACCTCCGGGGTGATGGTGGTTGCCAAGAACGATAAGACCCATCACGATTTGGCGGGACAATTCAAGGCGAGGCAGGTCGAAAAGATTTATCGGGCCATTCTAGACGGTGTCCCCGCCCGGAGCCAGGGCAGGATCGAGATGCCCATCGGCCGACACCGGGTCGATCGGCGAAAAATGGCGATCAATGAGAAACAGGGCAAGATGGCGGTCAGCAACTATTTGATTCTGGAAACCTTCCGCGATAATCTCAGCTTTTGTGAAGTTAAACTGGAAACCGGTCGGACCCATCAGATCAGAGTCCATATGGCAGCGCTGGGCTGCCCGATTGCCGGTGATGAGGTCTACGGACGCAAGAATCGGCAGTTGTACGACGAACTGGCCATCCGCCGCCAGTGTCTGCACTCTTACAGCCTCGAGTTTGCCCACCCCCGAAGCGGGGAACGGCTGAAATTCACCGCGCCGCTCTGGCCGGATATTGCCGATACCCTTAAACTTTTGCGGGATTGATATGGGCGGCGCTCCCGTTTTGAAAATAGCCCTGACCGGCCCCATTGGTTCGGGGAAGAGCACCGTGGCGGATCTCTTTCGCGCCCAGGGGGCCAGGGTGGTGGACGCCGACCAGATCGCCCGGCGTTTACTTGAACCATCCGAGCCGGGTTGGCGTGCTCTGAGGAAGGAGTTTGGCGATTATTTTTTCAATGCCGAACGGACCGTTGATCGTCAAAAACTGCGGGAAAACATCTTTAGAGACCCGGCTATCCGCAAAAAGGTCGATTCGTTACTGCACCCCTTGATCAGAACGGCCATCAACGAGAACTGCCTCAAGGCGATCGGGACAGATCAGGATTTCTCGAATCAGGTTGACGTCCCGCCACTTACCGTTGTCGAAGTGCCGCTGCTCTACGAGGTCGGCTGGCAGGACGACTTCGACCTGGTTATTGTGATCACCGCCGATGAAGAGCTATGCCTGGACAGGGTGATGGCACGGGACGGAGTCGACCGCGCCGCGGCTCTGGCAGCTTTTAGCGCCCAGATGAGTCCGGCCGGGAAAGTCGGCATGGCCGATTACGTTATCGACAACAGCGGCGATATTGAGGCCACCGCCCGCCAGGTTAAAAAACTTTACGACAAACTGCGCCGGAAGAGCGCTTTATAGATCCCACCCCCAATAATCCAGAAATCTTCGAAAATACCAGATATTTGATTTATCCCGATTCCAGAACTTCAGGCTGGTATACATAGTGGCCCCGGTCTCGTCCGGCGGACCCAGGGCCTTGTCGACCCCGACATGAGGGTCGAAGGCCCACCAGCTCATGAAAAGCAATTCCAGCGGTTTTTTACTGCCCTTAACCAGCCCTTTCCCGATCCCCCCGGTCTTGAAAAAGGAGGTGGCGCCGTCGTCGGGTATCGGCAGCCGGTTCAAGGCGTCCATCGCTTTCAAGTGCAGGTGAATCCGGTTGATCCGGTCGAACTGGGAGGGGTCCGCGTAGTCGAGGTCGGTTACCAGGTGGGTGGCGCTGCTTATTTTGATAATCAGCTTCTCTTCGGGTGAGTCCTTCTCGACCAGGACCGGCAGGGGCTGCCCGTAGACGGTCTGCTCCTGTTCCGGCCAGTTATCCGGTTCGGCCCCTTCCGGCAAATTGCCGGTGGGGACGAAGGCCAGGTAGCAGCCGCAGGTATGGAGGGTGGTGATCAGGACCGGCTCCTCCTCGCTGTTCAAGGTTATATAGACGAGCAGTCCGACATTCCAGCCGGCGGTAAGGTGGGGGAGGGGGGTCTGCGGAAAGTGGATCCGGTAGATCAGATTGGTGTAGCCGCCCCTGTCGGTGGCGAATTTTCGGGTCATCGCGTAAACCGAAGCCTCTCCGGTATCGACATATATGATCTCTTCCCTCGAGTTCTCCAGCCTTGCCGCCGGAGTGCCGATCCGGTTGTAGTCCTTCCGGTTCTCCTCGACCAGGAACAGGGGGGCGAATCTGCTTAAGCTCGTGTCGTTTCTTTCCGGTACATAGAGGGATTGCCGGCTCTCGGTAGGGGAGGTGGTCAGCAGGGAGCAGCCGCCGGCGAACAGGGCCAGTCCGCAAACGATAAGCCCGATTATCCGTCTTCTTTCGATCATATCCGGCGATATCCTTTATCACTGACTTTCAGGCCAAACTTCCGTCCCGGTATGCCTTATTTCATGTTAATACGATCGCATCTATACCATTGCTCCGGCAAGCCATCTAATCCGCGAATTCCCGGACAAGGCATTTCAGAAACAACTTGCGGATATCAAGGGACACCGCTCATTTCATGAAGGTCTGAAAAAGGAGGACTGAGATCACCCTTTGGCTTAAGACTACGTCGTCCCCCCTAAACGTAGTCCCCCTGAAAACGGAAGAGGTGATTGTTGCAATGCATCATGCAATTATGGGCGCGGCAGTTGAGTTTATCCAAAAGAGCAAGGTGTTATCCATGAATATGGCCGCAGGTTCAGCCGGTAAGCCAACCCGGAAAGTTTAGTATATGCCTCAAACCACGATAATTAATTACTCGCGGCAATCAGGCAATCCATCCTTCGGCCCCGAAAGACAAAGTCTACCGTAGCGTGGTTGACCTCGATGGTTATGCCCAGTTCGGGTAGCAGGATGGAGGATATTATTACGGTAAAATCGCTCAGGGAATGATCCTTGGCCTCGCCGTTTTCGCGGACATTTACCAGCCTTGCCAGACTCTCGGTATCGATACCGTCCTGGGTAAGTGAAATCCTGATTTTTTCTCCGTTATATTCCCGGGCGGAAACCTTGACCGGTTTCTTATTGACCTGGGTTAATTTTTTCACCATGCGGCATAATGCCTTCACGGTTTTTCTTTTGTCCGTCAGCAGGAAAAACTCGCTATGCGGATCCTCAAGTTCAATCAGGAAATCGCTTAGGGGATCTTCCCTTTGGATATCGCTGACCAGAATGGTAAGGGGGATCGATTCCAGGTTAATGACCGTGGCCTTTTTAATATCGGCAAGGGCGATATCGAACTCCAGCAGGATTCGTTCGATTTCCTTGGCCTCTTTAATGACGTTCTTGGTTTTCTCGGAGCATTTTTTACAGTCGCCGTTGACGCCGCCATTGCCGTTGTTACCGTTCTCGGCAATCTTATCGATTCTCCTGCACAAGCCCCCCACCGTGGTGACCTTATTGCGAAAGAGGTGGGCCAGCAGGTTAAGCAGATAATCGATGGTCCCTCTCTGGGTCGTAATTATTTCCTTGCCGATTCTGGCCAGGGCTTCGCTGCGTTCCTGTTCGATTTTTTTTATCTTGTTGCAGAGGACGACCAGGAAATCTTTTTTTTCGGGATCGATCTTTTGCGGGGAGATGCTGTCCACCGCAACCACCCAGACCCCGGACGGGGTCTCGACCTTGACGAAATAGATATCGTTTACGTCTGGATCTCTAACCAGGCCGGCTATATAACCGTTACGTGGATCACGCGGAACATCTTCGATGTAGAGGTTGTCCTTGCGGTCTTCGATCAACTCTCGCAGAGGACCGATTATCTTGTCACGTTGAAAAAACCTGCCGTCGGAGTGCATTCCTGCTATCCCGTCGGCTATTCGTTCAAGGGAGGTTTCGGTAATCTTGAAAATAACCGAACGGAAATGGTCCTTGTTAAAGACCAGCATCAGGGCCAGGGGCAATTTCCTGATGATCTCTTCAAAGGAAGATACTGCAGCCTGCGCCTGGGCCTGCTGTAGTTTATGATCTATCCAGACAATGATTTCCCATCTTCGCAAAGGCTCATGGTTAGAAATCTTCCTCTCAACATTCAGAACCAAACTGTCCATACCGCCCCCAATTTTATCCCTGGGATCATCCCGTCAAAGTAGTGAATTAAATCAAAGCATTAAGAGAGTAACCCCTTTGGTATAGTCCGATCGATTATCGCAACCGGCCTTGATGAGCGAAAAGTAACCCCTTTCATATCTTTTCCCTATTACAAGTCTATAATGGATCTGGCTTTGATGTCAATACAGCTATCAACCCGATATTGGGTCTCTTTCCCCTTTAATATCGGCTGCTCCAGAACCGAATAGACAGGAGAGTAGACTAGGTGGACGCGATTGACCAGATTGACAAACTCAAGGGTGCTCGTGCTGACACCTCGAGTTCCGAGAGTTTCGGTGAAACCTTTCTTAATTCCCTGCCCTGTGGTGCACGAAATTACTTAGATGTCCTGAAATGAAGCCGATTCCCTGAGATAGCAGCCCTATTCTGACTTCTTGGCTGGTCTTTTAACAGGTTGCTATATTCAGCTCTGTTAACAGCAAGTTTTACAGGGAGTGAGCCATGAATACCAAAGTTTTCCGAGGAAATCGTCCCGATCAGCGACTTCAAGGTCAATCCCGGCAAGATCGTCAAGCAGGCTCAGGAGGCCCATCGTCCGCTGGTTCTGACCAGCCGTGGCAGGGGTGTTGCCGTGATTCAGGCTTTGCGTAATTACGAAGCCTAATCGAGAGGGAGGATTTCATGAGGGCTGTGGTCAAATTGAATGACCGACCTGGAGGAGGGGCTCGACGAAAAAATCGGGTAAGGCTTGACATCTTGACATTCTCGCAACCTACTCATGTTGAATCCTTGAATTGTCTATCGGGGCAAAATGTGGGCAATGGATTAACACCCCTTTTCCCCCTCTTGGACTCCCCCTGAATTGTGGTGGATCATTCAGGCGACGGATTAAATCTTCTTTTCCGGCCCGTTAATCTGGTATTGTACCGCAAGGGCATAAGTTTAGTATGAGCAGATAAGCTACTCAACTCAGCTTTATCATTCCCAATAGTGAAGCGGGATTGCCTCCCGGAAGCAGGGATTACCATAAACCTTAAATCCGTGACGGCAATTGGGCGGATCGCCCTTATCAACCTGTAATTATCTGGTTATCTATCCGTGATCGCGAATTGCAGGCGTTGCCTTTCTATGGGCGATATGCCGCGTCGGCAATGGGTTGATATAACGTGCGCTCAAGGCTTCAGGATAATGTTTTTCGACTAAAGGAAAAATATGGGCAATAACGACAATAATCCGTCTACTCGATGGATCTGGGCCTTTTTTACCGCCGCTCTGGCCGTGCTGGCCCTGGCCCTCACCCCTACTGCCTCCCGGATCGCCACCACCGGCTGGAACAAGACAAACCATCTCCTCGCCTTTGCGGTCCTGACCTGGCTGGGTCTCAAGGCTTATCCCCGGCACGCGGCAGCGGTACTTATCGGTTTGTTCGCATACGGCGCCCTGGTTGAAATCCTGCAGATTTTCATCCCGAGCCGCGTCGCTGACTGGACCGACTTGATCGCCAATATCCTGGGGCTCCTGCTGGGCTGGGTGTTTGGGCAGGTTCAAGGTTCAAGCTGCAAGGTTAAGGACGGTGAGGTGTGAGGGGTGAGGTTTAAGGATTTAAGGTCAGGTTAAGACAGCTTCGAGGGCAAGCTCCTGGCTATTGCCGGTATTTCATGTACCATTTGTTGGCATTAATATCTTTCATGTCGATAAGCAGATTGTCGCCTTGGACGATCCGGTCCAAGGGGGCCGGGTTGCATCCACCCTTCACGACATTGATCCGGTTCGAAGCAAAGCGCTGGCCGCAATTCACACAGACCATGAAATCTTCTTCCTGGTAATAACCCTTGCCGGCCTTGTAACATACGTCGCAGGCATCGATTGCCGCCCTGATTACCCCGTCCCTGCTCTTCAGGACGAAGAAAGTGACCATGGTGCCGTCATCCGCCTTTACCTGGTAATGGTGGGCCTTGCCGTCGTTTATCGCCGAAACCGGAATCTGCAGCTGACCGCCGGCCGGCTTGATCAGATTCGTACCGCCGGCATCGCTTTCCGTTGAAGTACAGGCATAAGCAAATGTGGCCAGAAAAGCGATTAAGAGGAACAATCTGATTGAAATCTTCATACCAAAACTCCCTTGGCTCAATTAAAATTTTTATTCAATTCAAGTTAATCTTTATACCACACTGTAATACAACAATCATGCCATTATGCCGGGTTAATCTACTTCCTTGTCACTCGGTACTTTAACGATCCTGAATCTGTGACGGTTTCAGTTTCGTTTGTGGTTACGTGAAATAATCTTTTTTTCACCGAGTAGCCTGCCGGCCCTGCGGTGCGCCTGATAACGATGCAACTACCGCGTTGGCAACTCGTTGATATACTAATTGTATTATCAACATCGTTCCCGCCTTGCATCCGCACTGCTCTCGAACGCTCAAGGATTCAGGACGATATCCTGCCTGATCAAATGCAGTGACCGGACTATCTTTTTGACGAATATTATTAAATCAGGTAGGACGGCCGCATAATATTCTTTAATGATGGCGTCACAGATGGCGTCGCAGAAATCGCCAGCTTCCAGCGTTGCTGCAAATTGTCTCGTCATTGCAACGTACTGAAGTACGCTTCATTCCTCGAAATTCGCGCGCCTTGGATCTGACGATTTCTGCTTAGCCATCCCCTTCGAGACTGGTGGACGTCGCAAAAAGTCGCCAGCTCCAGCGTTGCTGCAATTGTCTCAATTCCTCGAAAATCGCGCGCCTGTATC
>JAWOIQ010000210.1:0-83012 GCA_046484585.1 Desulfurivibrionaceae bacterium | reverse complement strand
CCCGGCCCTCCTTGCCGAGCACCTCCTGGGCCTCCCTCATATTGGCGATAATCACCCCGTCTTCTGCTCCGCCGGTCATCATCAGGATGGAGGCAACCGTAAAATCGCGGCCGTTCAAGGAGATCGACTCGCCGATCTTCAGCCCCAAGGTTTCGGCCGCCGAGGCCCCGATCATCACCTCGCTCTCGGTCGGAACCTCGCCCATGAACTGCCACCAGGTCTTGAGCTGCAGCTCGTCGTTGAAGTTGGTGCCCATCAGAAGGACCTTGCGCCCTTCCGCTTCGACGCTGCCCAGGACCTTGGGGACTACGGCGCCTAGGTTCTGGCGGTTTTCGATCTCCCGGATCCGGCCGATACTCTCCTCGGCGAAGTCGGCCGATTCGTAGCTGACCCCGCCGACCGTGATCCCGCCGTAGCTTAGGGAGAGATTGTCGCTTTTGGGGACCATGACGATATTGGCGCCGAACTGGTCGAGCCGGTCTTCAATGTCCCGGGACATCGATTCGGTGATCGACAGAAGGGTAACGATGGTGGCGATGCCGATGAACAGGCCGAGGACCAGGAAGATCATCTTGCCCTTGCGGCGCCGCAGGTTATTGAAGGATATGTTATGGAGTTTCAAATTCGGCCTCCTTCTCCAGAATATGCACATGCTCACGATGGCCCACCTGATTCAACAACTCGGCCCTGACTCCGGCTTGGCCGAAAAAGACCTTTAATTTTTCCGGACTGGTTACCTGGCGGTCGAAAGTTACGACCAGCCGTTTGTCATGGTTGTCGGCGACCGCCTTCCTGACCCCGTCAAGGCCTTCTATCCTGGCGACGAACCCCGGTTCCCAGGCTTGGGAACCAGCCTGTTTGTAGATGGCGTCGTCAAGATTTCTGGTGCTGAAATAGGAGATGGTTTTCGGGACCGCAACCATTCCAAATCCCAGGATAATCACCACCGCCACCAGGGCGGCAACGGCGCCGAAACTCAAACCCCGCTTTCGGACTCCGAGAACTTTTTCGCGCTTGTCGCGATATTTTTCAAAATCATATGTCATAATTATGCCTTCCATATTGACTCAATTTTTCTGAGTTTGGTTAATCTCCCGATAATAAAGGGGTTTTGGCGATTTTTTGTGACTTGTGTTCCACGAGAATCCAGAAGCCAGGAGTCAGAATCCCAGAAGAAAGAAGCCGGGTTCACCACGGATCAGCGCTCTCTTCCCCGCCGGAGCAGCCGGCGCCTGAGCTCCTTCCAGGATTCGGCAACCGGACTGGCGCCGCCCGGATTACACCACCCGGCTCCGCCGCCGAAACCGGCCCGCTGAAAACGGTGAGCCTCGTCCCTGGAAATCTCCCGGCGGGCAACCACCGTCGCCGGATAACCAAGTTCGCTAATGGTAGCGGCGATCTCCTCCGAGGAAATCTCCTCTTCATGATCAACGACCACCAGCCTCTCCCTGAATTGAGCCGTCATCCCGGCAATGCCTGGGATCTTTCTCAATTCGCCGTCGAAGACCCGCAAGCAGGAACTGCAGCGCATCTGGGCGACATGCAGGGTTGTCCTTCTCAGGTCGCTGCCGTGGGCAAGCGAGGTAAGGAGCAACCCGAAAACCACAACCAGGGAGGCAACGCCTGTCTTGGTGCGGAGCGACGAAGCAATCCGGTATTTCCAACCAGTTACATCTTTCCGGATTGCTTCGCTGCGCTCGCAACGACTTGTTTTTTGACTTTTTTGCGAATTCATCAAACTTTATTTTTAGAATTATCCTCTTTCCGGAGGAGTAATCTGCAGGCCGCAGCCGGAAGGCCCGCATCCCGAGCAGCCGGAGCCCCGGGAGTTACCCGCGGGGGGCGTTGCGCCGCCGGATTTGGCCGTATCGACCACCTGGGCCGGATAACCCGCCGCGGTAACCGCTTCGGCGATTTCAGGGGGCATAAACAACTCGGTATGACTGACTGTCACCACCCCCCGGCCGAGATCGGCTCTCATGCCGAGCATACCGTCGAATTTCCGCAGCTCGCCTTCTATGGCAGCCAGACAGGCGCCGCAGGACAACCTGGAAACCTGCAAGGTAGTTTCGAGAGCATTCTCGTTGCGGGCCTTATCGCTATTGGCCGCCACAAAAGAGATCGATAACACGGCGACAATCGTGACCGCCCCGATTAATACGCCGAATCTGGTATTTTTCTTCATTTTTAACCCCTGTGCGGATTTAAGAAAAACAGACAATCTCTACCGAATTGCGCCTGCCGATATGCGCCTTTTCAGAAAGCCCACCAAATTCAAGAGCACAATACATGCCACATTGTACGCAGCGTGACAATCATCCGTAGCTCCTTGATATTTCCCGGAAAATCAGAAAGATGCAACAGGATAATCCCGGCCGTAGACCTTTTTTTAAAGAATATTCTCCAGCTTGCTATTGAATATTCTTTATACCCACCGCATAAGTTTCGTTTGCACCCTAAAGGGCATAAAATCAGACAAGCTGCTCACTCAGCTTTAAATATTATCCTGAATTGATGAGCTTTCAAGAACGACTCGGATACAAGGAGGCGACGATGATGGATCATAGGGAGGCTTATCGGACGCCCTGAAGGCTGCGGCAATTGCGCCGCCACGATTATGGACAGTTGAACAAGGATTTACTATTGACAAGGACAAACAGCCGATAACCGTCCCGAATTCAGGATTATCACTTTATTTACAGGGAGAACAGGAGGGGATATTCCGGCCGCCAGCGCATCCGTTCGACCAGCAGGCCCAGTTTCTCCTCGTCGTTTTCGTGCCAGAAAGAGCAGAAGACGCAGGGCCGGCTCGTTCCCCGGCTGATCGCCGTCCGGCCCACCGCCCGGGCTACTTTCAGGCTGACCTCCCGCAACTCGGAAACCGGCGGGAAGAGGATGCCTCTACGCAGATCCTGATCCGAAACCGAGGCGGCCACGGCATGGGCTGCGGCGGTGAAAAACTCGGGCAGCACCTCCCTCGCGCCGGCGGCCAGGACTCCCAGCCCGACCCCGGGAAAAACGAAGACATTATTGCCCTGGCCGACCCGCACCTCTTCCCCGCCCCATTGTAACGGCGGGAAGGGACTCCCGGTTGCGATCAGGGCCCGGCCTCCGGTCCAGGCCTGGATATCCGCCGGCACCGCTTCGGCCTGGGCGGTCGGGTTGCTCAAGGGCATGATCACCGGCCGCCCGCTGTTGGCAAGCATCTCCTCCACCACCTCCCGGGAAAAACAGCCGGCCTGGCCCGAAGTGCCGATCAGGACGGTGACCCCGCCTTTCCGGATAACATTGAGCAGATCGCCGTCGGCTTCACCGTTAAACCAGGAAAGCTCGCCGGGATCGCGGGCAAAGCCGGCCTTATAGGGCTCCAGCTCCCGGTCGGCGGTCACCAGGCCCCGGCGGTCCAGGGTAAAGATCCTCTGCCGGGCCTCCCCTTCCGATAAACCCTGTTCCCGGAGGGCGACCATGATCTGTTCGGCGATCCCCACTCCTCCGGCCCCGGCGCCGTGAACCAGATAGATCTGCTCCGCGAGCTTTTCCCCCTTGATCCGCATTGCCGCCAGAATGCCGGCCAGGGCGACCGCGCCGGTACCCTGAATATCATCGTTGAAGGAGATCAGATCGTGGAGATAGGTGTCCCGGATCGCGAAGGCGTTCTGCTTGGAAAAATCCTCCCACTGGCAGAGGGCGTTGGGAAAAATCCTGCGGAAGGCCCGGGCGAAGCGTCGGACGAAATCGACATAATCCGCCCCGGTCAGGCGCTCGTGCCGCCAGCCCAGATAAAAATCGTCAACAAGGAGCTCACGGTTATCGGTGCCGACATCGAGGGAAATCGGCAGGCAGTGCCACGGGGCGATTCCGGCCCCTTGGGTGTAGAGCATCAATTTACCCAGACAGATGGCGATGCCGCCGGCGCCCTGGTCGCCGATCCCTAAAATCCCCTGGTTGTCGGTGACCACCGCCACCCGGATATCCCGATGGATATAGCGGCGCAGGATGGTCTCGGCCCCGTCGATATTGCCGGGGTGGAAATGGAGGCCGTTGGCGGTCCTGAACATCGACGAATAGTTCCGGCAGGCCAGGCCGACTGTCGGCGTGTAGATGATCCCCATGTACTTCTCGATATCGCTGGCGATCAGGGCATGGGCCAGGGTGACATTGCGGTCGAAAAGGGCGCGGATATAGATAAATTTTTCAATATCGCTCCCCTTGCCCTCCACCATGCGGATCGAATCCCGGATCTGCTTGTCCAGGGGCCGGACCGCGGGGGGCAGACTCCCGGAAAGGCCGAGCTCAAAACGCTCCGACTCCGTAAAGGCGGTCCCCTTGTTGATAAAATTGTTGGCCAGCAACCGGGTCCCCCGGCCGTACGCCAGAATCCCGGAGGTTCCACCGAATTCATCGTAGAGTAAACCGTATGAATTATGTGACACCACGTCCTCCTTGGCCGCTTATGACCGACACTTTTCCCCGGAAGGCGGCTCGTCCCCGAAAGAGTTTGACTTTCAGGCCGATTATTACTTAAGATCGGCAACCCTACTCCCGAATCCTTACGGATTCAGGATAACATCAAACCCGGAATATTTTTTGAGGATTTTTTGAGCGAATGTCTTCATGGCGTAAAATATTGGCCGACAGCATCACCGATCCCGACGATCTGCCGAAATCATTCGGGATCGACCGCACCAGCCTGGCCAAAGTCGCCTCAACCTATCCGATGCGGATCAACCCCTATTATCTTAACCTGATCAAGCAGCCGGGCGACCCGATCTGGCGGCAGGCCGTTCCCGACCCCCTGGAACTGGAGGACCGGGTCTGCCCGGAAGATCCCTTGGCCGAGGAGGTGCTGACCCGGGCGCCGAACCTGGTTCACAAATATCCCGACCGCGCCCTGTTCCTGGTCCATTCAAGCTGCGCCATGTACTGCCGCTTCTGCACCCGAAAGAGAAAAGTCGGCACCGAGCGGCTGCGGATCAGCCGGGAGAGCATGCTGGCCGCCTTTGCCTATCTGGAGAGGACTCCGGCGGTAAGGGACGTGCTGCTTTCCGGCGGCGACCCTCTGCTTTTGGACGACGACCGGCTCGAATGGATCCTCACCGAACTACGGAAAATCCCTTCGGTGGAAATCATCCGGATCGGCAGCCGGGTGCCGTGCACCCTGCCCATGCGGGTAACCTTGCGCCTGGCCAAAATGCTTAAAAAATTTCACCCCCTTTTCCTGAACACCCACTTCAATCACCCGGACGAAATAACCCCGGAAGCGGCGGCCGCCTGCAACCGCCTGGCCGACGCCGGCATCCCCCTGGGATGCCAGACCGTCCTCCTCAAGGGGGTCAACAACGACCCTTCCGTCATAAAAAAATTAATGAACGGGCTTTTACATATCCGCGTAAAACCGTATTATATATTTCAGGGGGACATGAGCAGAGGAACCGACCACTTCCGCACCCCTATCAACGAGGGGCTTGCAATCATGGACACTCTGATCGGCCGGACCTCCGGGCTGGCGATCCCCAGATTCGCCATAGACCTGCCGGGGGGCAACGGCAAGGTTACCATGCTGCCCGACAATGCCAGGGGCGTCGAGGGCGCCACCTGGACCTTCAAAAACTACCTGGGCCAAACCTGTTCATATCTCGATCCGGCCTGAAAGGACAAAACGAGGCAAGAAAAAATGGAAAAAAGGATCCTGGTCGCAGTCGACGGCTCGACATACAGCAACAACACCATTCATTATCTCGGCACCCTGTTCGGTCCCCAGGAAGCTGTCAGGATGCACCTGCTCAGCATCATCCCCGGCGGCTCCCTGCCGCCGGAGAAGGAATGGATGGAAGAGCTGGAGTTGATCAACAGTTTGCCGCCGGAGGCCCGTAAAAGGCTGCGCTCGGTCAAGACCTACATGAAAAACGCCACCGATAAACTGGGGAGGCTCGGTATAAATCCGGAGCGGATCACCACCGAGATCAAACTGGCCAGACGTTCGGTGGCCGAAGATATAATCGACGAGGCCCGCAGGGGGCTGTTCGACGCCCTGGTTATCGGAAGGCGCGGCATCACCAAACTCGAGGAGTTGATTATCGGCAGTGTCTCGGAGGCCATCTTCAAAAAATGCAGTGACGTGCCGATCTGGATAATCGACGGCCGGGTCGATTCCCGCACCTTTCTGGTGCCCATCGACGGTTCATTTAACTCGATGATGGCGGCGGACCACCTGGCCCATATCATTGAGGGTTGCCAACATTGCAAGGTTACCCTGTTCCACTCCTCGGCCATGCTGGCAAGCGCCCGCAGCATCGAACCCAGCGATTTTTATGCAAAATGGGGCCGGGAGTGGTGCGAGGAACACATGAGCCGCCCGGACAGCCTCTTTCACGCCCCGAAACAGTTACTGGTCGAAGGCGGCATTCCCGCCGAGAATATCAAGTGGCAGCACAGTTCCAAAGGGATCGAAGCCAGTCGCCAAATCCTCCGCCAGGCCCTGATCGACGATTACGGCACCATCGTCATCGGCCGCAGCAGCGAGGAGACCCGAAAAGGCATTTTCAGGGGGGTCTCGGATCGGGTGGTCCTGATGGGGGACCGGGTGGCGATCTGGGTGGTCGGCTGACCGCCATCAGCTGATCCGCCGAATCATCGTAACCGTTCACCGGGGCGGTCGCCAAAGTATCCAAAACCGCCGGACTGTAACCGTTCAGCAGTGGTGCAGATTTGGACAAGCGGACCGGCGCCGCGTACCTCGTGTACGTAAGCCGGGCCGATCGTCCGAAGATGCGGTGCTGCTGAACGGTTACGAATCATCCAACCTTTCAATCGCTCAGCAATTAATCGGGCCAAACCGTTGAAAAAAGTTTATATTGCCTTTCCAAGGTAATACTAAAACTCAGCGGATAGGCTTTGATGTACAGCAAGCACTTCAACCTGAACGAAAACCCCTTCTCGATAGCGCCTGATCCCCGCTACCTCTACATGAGCAGCAAGCATCAGGAGGCTCTGGCCCATCTGATGTACGGCCTTAAGACCGAAGGCGGCTTCGTGCTTTTAACCGGCGAGGTGGGCACCGGCAAGACCACGGTCTGCCGCTGCCTGCTCGAACAGTTGCCGGAAGAGCTGGATGTCGCCTTCGTCCTTAATCCGAAATTGACCGCGGCGGAACTGTTGGCCACGGTTTGCGATGAACTGGAGATAGATTATCCCCCGGCGCCGGCCAGCATCAAGGCCCTGGTCGATAATATTAACCGCTACCTGCTCGACGCCCATGCCGGGGGCCGGAAAACGGTGCTGATCATCGACGAAGCCCAGAATCTCGCCCCGGAAGTCCTTGAACAGATCAGGCTGCTCACCAATCTGGAGACCAACCAGCGCAAATTGTTACAGATCGTCATGCTCGGTCAACCGGAGCTGCGCGACCAGCTGGCCCGCCCCGAACTTCGCCAGCTGGCCCAGAGAATCACCGCCAGATATCACCTGGGGCCCTTGGAGCGCCGAGAGATAGCGCCTTACATCAACCATCGTTTGGGGGTGGCCGGCCATCACAAAAAACTTTTTCCCGACAAAGCGGTCAACAGGATATACCGGCTGACCAACGGCATTCCACGTCTGATTAATATCATCTGCGACCGGACCCTGCTCGGCACCTACGCGGAAGGACGCGAAAAAGTCGATCATCTCACCGTGAAGAAGGCCGCCCGGGAGGTTTTCGGCGAGGATGGAGGAAGAAAAATCTATAAATGGCTGGTCCCCGCCCTTTTCGCGCTTTCCCTGGTCATCGCGGTACTTTTCAGCGGCGGACTGAACGGGGCAAGGGACAAGGAGGCCCGCCCCGCCCCGCCCGCTCCCGGCGAAGCGTTCCAGGAAGATCTTGACGAAACCACAATCCTTGCCCGGCCGGCAGGGATCTCCTCCGCCGAGAGCTACAACCTGGCCTTTGCCGCCTTATTCAAGAGCTGGAACATAACCTACCGTGGGGAACTAGATGCGTCTCCCTGTGAACAGGCCGCCGACCAGGGTCTGGCCTGCCTGGAACGACAAGGCAGTCTGGGCAGCCTGCGCCATCTCGACCGCCCGGCGGTTCTGCAGCTGGTCGATCAACAGGGAGAAATATTCCACGCCCCCCTCTTGAAACTCGCCAAAAACCGGGCCACTCTGCTTATGGATTCCCGGGAGGTTTCCCTGAGCACCGCCGCCCTTGAGAAGCAGTGGTTCGGCTCCTACTCCCTTCTCTGGCGGCCGCCGGCGGGCTACCGCAAACCGATCGCCCCCGGAATAGACAGCCCCCAGCTGGAATGGCTGGCCGGCGCGGTCAGTACCGTGGTCGGCCGCCGGGAACCTGCCGACGATCCCGCCCGGCTGATCATCGCTTATCAAAGAAAGGAAGGATTAATGGCCGATGGTATCGCCGGGCCGGAAACCCTTATCCATCTTAACTCGAGTATCGGCCGCCAAAGCCCGACCCTTGCGGAGTGACGATGTCCTATATCCTCGATGCCTTAAAAAAATCGGAGCAGGAAAGGAAACAGGGAGAAGTTCCCGACCTCAACAGTCTCCGCGATCCCACCCCGGCAAGGTCGAACAGACGGGTTCGCATCCTGGTGATCGGCTCTGTTTTGCTCTTGATTCTGGCGGTAAATCTCTGGGCGCTCTTACGGCAACCCTCGCCTCCGGCAGCCCCAATAACCGCGGCCACCTCTCCGGAAGAGATTGTCGGGGAGGTGGCCGCCGATGCCGCCGAAACCGGGATCGGCGGGCAGGCCGCCCCCCCCGAACAACCTGAAAAAACCCGGTTAATCAAGCAAATCTTGCCGATGAACGCCCCGAAAGTCCCGGAAATAGCCGAACCGACGGTTGCGGCCGAGCCGGGCGACCTTGCCCAGAACGATGCCGTCCCGGCCAGCGAGGACGATTTTGACCGGGAATTCAGCGAGCAGCCTTTTGACGGCTTCCGCGAAGATGACGCGCGTCCCACCGTTTCCCATGCCGATCTGCCGGCTAATGTACGAAACGCTCTGCCTGATTTAGGTATCGCCGCCCATTACTACTCCAAAACCCCTTCGGCCAGGATGGCCAGCATCAACGGCCGGATCATGCGGGAAGGCCACACCATAGGACAAGGGCTGACCCTTGAAGAGATTACCGAGGAGGGGGTTGTCTTTTCCTTCGACAAATACCGTTTCAGCCTCAAGGTATTTAATCGCTGAAGCAGGCAGCAATCTTTGTACCTCTTTAACCCGGATGTTGATCATCCGGCCGCGGACTGTTATCGTGATGGGGCAGACCAGCGGCATGACAACGAATAACAGGGACAGCCAAATGACAAACGATAAAAAGGGCGAAAAAGTGGAGCGGCGGCAACATAAAAGGTTCGAGGCCAAATCCGGAACCTTTAAATCAGAAACCGTCGAGGGTGAAATCATCGATATCAGCATGGGCGGATTTGCTTTCAGTTACAGCGACAGCGAGGAGTGGACCAATGAAACATTCGATGTCGGTATGCTTTTAGGGGAAAAAGATCTCTGTATCGAAGACGTTCCCCTGAGAATCATTTCCGACTGCGCCATCAACCGAGGCCTTTCGATGACCAGGCGTTGCGGCGTGAAATTCGGCAAACTCAGCCCCAAACAATTAGCCCAGCTTGAATATTACATCTGGGCCAACACCGATGCCACCGAACTGGAAATGGAAAACGATTTCGACTGAGCCGCCCGATCTCGCCCTCCGCCGCGGATAGCGGATCGAACTTGCCGGAAACAACTTTCCCCGCCGACATGCCATTCATCTCACCCCCTCTCCGAGACGAGAAGCGCCAAAAACCGAAGCGGGCCGCGCCATTGATTTTCGACCAGCTCTCCTGCTTTTTCGCATACCGGCTCCGTAATTCCTGCCGACATTTCCATCCTCCTCCATGGGCTTTCCCAACCCCCACGTAACCGATCACGGGATTAGCCGCCCAGGATTGGCCAATCTCTCAGCCGGTAAGCGATTACAAGGTGCCGGAGATGCAAGGCATCGGCCTGCGGTGCGGACGATTTATTTATTGCTGTATTTTTTTCCCGGAAAGGGTTAAAAAAAACAGAAGAGATGACCTGACAGCTTGGTGGCGTTCCAGAATCCACGCTTCCCCGGCTGCCCGAAACAGGTAAAACCTCAGACTTTCTTATCCTCTCAGCCGCGCAGGAAAAATGCTTTCTACAATTATTACCGGTACAATATCGGGAGTTAACGGCCTGCTGGTCGAGGTGGAGACCGATATCGCTCCCGGCCTGCCGACCTTTTCCACCGTCGGCCTGGCCGAAGGCGCGGTCCGCGAAGCCAAGGACCGGGTCAAATCGGCGATCCGCAACACCGGCTACAGTTTTCCGAACCGGCGGATCACCGTCAACCTGGCCCCCGCCGACCTCAAGAAAGTCGGCTCCGGCTATGACCTGCCCATGGCGCTCGGCATCCTCACCGCCTCGGACATCCTGGCCAGCGATATACTTACTAAATACGCGGTGATCGGCGAACTTTCCCTGGACGGCTCGGTACGCGAAGTCCCCGGAGTGCTGCCCATGGTGATGGCGGCCCGGGACGGAGGCCTGGAAGGGGTTATCGTCCCGGCCCGGAATGTCAGGGAAGCCGCCGTGGTGACCGGGATCAAGGTGATCGGCGTCAAGAGTCTCTACGAAACGGTCGAGTATCTGGCCGACAAACGCCAGATCGCTCCAGCCGTGCCGCTTGCCCGGAACCAGGAACGACCGCGGCTCGATTACGAAACGGATTTCGCCGAGGTCAAGGGCCAGGAACAGGCCAAGCGCGCTTTGGAAATCGCGGCGGCCGGAAACCATAATATCCTGCTCAAAGGTCCACCCGGTTCGGGGAAAACCATGCTGGCCCGGCGCATCCCGTCCATCCTGCCGAATCTTACCTTCGAGGAGGCCCTGGAGACCACCAGAATTTACAGCGTCATGGGACTGTTGCCGCCGGGCAAAAGCCTGCTCGACTCGCGGCCCTTCCGGTCGCCCCACCACACCATCTCCGATGCCGGCCTGGTCGGCGGCGGCCAGATCCCCAAGCCGGGGGAGGTCACCCTGGCCCACAACGGCGTCCTTTTCCTCGACGAGTTTCCGGAGTTTCGCAAGAATGTTCTGGAGGTAATGCGGCAGCCCATGGAAGACTCCAACGTTACCATCGCCCGGGCCGCCGTCTCCCTGAATTTCCCCGCCAGCTTCCTGATGGTCGCCGCCATGAATCCCTGCCCCTGCGGCTATCTCGGCGACCCCGGTCACGAATGCATCTGCAATTCCATGCAGGTCCAGCGCTACAACAGCCGGCTCTCCGCCCCTCTGCTGGACCGGATCGATATCCACGTGGAAGTGCCCGCCGTGCCCTACAAGGAGATCAGCAGCACCAGAAAACCTGAAGACTCCGCCTCGATCAGATCCAGGGTGGACCGGGCCAGGCAAATTCAGGAAAAAAGATTTTCCGGCCGAAAGACCGACTGCGTCAACAGCCGGATGACTCCGGCCGATCTCGAAAAACACTGCCGCCTGGACAGCGAAACCAACACCCTTCTGGAGCGCGCCGCCACCAAACTGGCCATGTCGGCCCGCTCCTGCCACCGGGTCCTGAAGATCAGCCGCACCATAGCCGACCTTGACAACCAGCCCGGGATCAGGCTCGGCCACGTGGCCGAAGCCATTCAGCTTCAGCGTTCGGCCCCGAAACTATTTTAACCTGCCGCTCCCGCCGCTATCCTCCGGAAGAAGGTATTCCCCGCCCCAGCGCCGACCTGGCGCCCCGACTTGCCTCCCCCATATCCCGTAAGTTCAAATTTCAAACTGCACTGTATGGATAATCCTGCAAACCACGGGGCAGGGTTAACCCTCCGTTCTCAATAGACATACTTAAGCTAATCATGAAACCATTCCCGGCCCGGTCCGCAAAAAGCATACAATTCACCGGCTTGCTGAGTTGGGCTGTTTATTCGAAATTATTATATTAATTCGGGATGTTATAAAGTATTTCCTTCCGCTGGCACACTTCTGGCTATCTCAGTTATAGACGTCTGACAAAGGCAAACCGCCCGTAAGGGTGGGACGCAAAGCCTCCGGCCTTTTATTTCCGATGAAATAAAGGTAGCGGGGCTACCGGACGGATCAACAAGCCTTACCGGATGTTGTTCCGTGCGGCTCACCCCTCGGGGAAAGAGAGCGGAGCAATGTCGTTCCGTTCCTGTCTAAAAAGAATGGGAGGTAAGAGCTGATGAAGTGCTTAACGAAACTGTGTTGCTTGATTGGGGGAGTTATCCTGTTGTCCGGTACGGCCATGGCCACCAAACCGGGTGAGGAAGTAAATCCGAACGGCTTTCCAAGCGGTCCGCATTACAACCTGAACATCCACGGCAAAAAGGCCGGCTTTACTTGTCCCGATATAGAGGTGGATGAATTCGGCGCGCCGCTTTACGGCAATTCCATCTTCGTCCCGGAGGACGGGGTGGGGATTGAAATCATGATGGAGTCCGGCTCCGGCAAGGGCAAAAACACTGAAACCATCACCGAGCTCCAGGTCACCGATCCTTGCTCGGCGCCTTTCGACAACGACCCGGCGGTAATCCAGATCCCCGCCAACCCGAAGGGCTATCGGGTCTATGCCAGGGCCTTGGCCAAGCCCACCGACAACCCGTGGATGACGGTTTCCCCGGAACTGGTTTCGGTTGAGGACGAGTACGGCAACGACCTGCTCTACCTGGGCCTGGTTACCAGCGACGGCTTCACCACTCCCACCGAAACATTCACCAGGACCAAGGGCAAGTCGAAGGCGGTCCCGATCACCGGACTTTTCGAGTGGACCGGCGATGTCTGTTACTTCGACGACGATTATTGTCTTGATGCCGAATGCACCATTACCGAACTCTGCTGCACCGATGCCGATCAGAACGGAGTGTACGAAAACTGCGAGGCGAACCCGGAACTTCTTCTCTGTCCGGAAGGCACGGTGGCCACAAGCGCCTTCTGCCGGTCATATACCGATGAATGGGTGTTTAACATTGGGGACTTCGTCACCTACCTATGGGATATACAGAACAATGGCCTGAAGCTGCTTCAAGTCCGCTTCTACCCGGTTCAGTAGCCCGAATCCGGAGGTCTAATTCTGCGGCCCTCCCCCCCTTGACCAACACGAAGTTCCTGATGGGGAGACCCCGGAGTTTGCACAGATGCTGCTCCGGGGTCTCTTTTTTGGCCTCAGAATGATGCCCCGGCAAACCTGATCTCCCTTAAGCCCCCCTTTGTCGGCCTGATCAGGTTCTTCATCATAGCGGGCCCGGCATCCGTTAAAGAAGCCCTGAGAGGCGATAAGTTCGCAAAAAGTCAAAAAGCTGTCATTTCGAATGAAGTGAGAAATCTTATTGCCTAACCCAGTGATACTATTAAAATTTCTCCCGTTGGTCACAAAGACATTATGGCAATCACGACTTTTTGCAAGTTCATCAGGGTTGATCGGTTCGCAACAGACCCAAAAACCAGCTTGATTAGAATTTCCACTAAGCCGAGGCTATGCAATGGAAAAACTCAATGGCTCCTTTTACTTGCAAACATTCGATTACTCTCCGGTGGGGATGGCGGTCTACGACTACACCGGACAATGCATTGCCGCCAACCGTTCAATCTGCGAAATGATCGGGGGCGGCAGGGATCAGGTTCTCGCCCAGAACTATCACCGGATAAACTTCTGGAAGACTTGCGGCCTCCTCTACACGGCCGAAAAAGCCGTCAGTTCGGGAAAGCCTGCCACGCAAAGGGTTTCGGCAATCTCGTCTTTCGGCAAGGCGCTCTCGGCCAAGGCCAGCCTGCTCCCCTTGAAAATAAACGGTTCCGACTATCTGCTTTTGACCTTCGACGATCTTTCCGAAATCAAAAAAGTGGAAGACGAACGGGAAGAGGCGATCCGGATTCTCAGCAAAGCACTGGAAGAAATCAAGGCCCTGCGGAGTATCCTGCCCCTCTGCTCATTCTGTAAAAAAATCCGCGACGACGAGGGCTATTGGGAACAGGTCGATGTCTATATCCCCAAGCATCTGCCGGCGGATATTACCCACAGCATCTGCCCAGACTGCCTGGAGACCAATTATCCCGAGTTATGGGAAGCGAGGAGCAGGGAGAAGATCTAGACATGCGCCCCGCCTGGCCCGCTTTTCCCACCGCAACCGGCGCACCGATTTTCTAATAAGTCGAGAAGTTTTGCTTCATGAACGGCTGTCAAGTGTACATGGGAGGAAGTGACGATATAGTCGAGGATTTTGAGGCCTAAACGTTTCAGGTTGAAAAAGGGCCGATTGTGAAGAATGAAATATAGTTATTTCAAGGTGTTATCTTGGTCAGACCCCGCAGCCCGCCGCAGCGAAGCGGCTGCGGCCGATGACTGAAACGAATCGTTTTACCGCCGTTTTGCACCGTTGGAGCCGCCGGGACCGCTTGGCTCCCTACCTTCTTGAGCGGCTTCGGTTTTCCTGCCGCATTTCGACCGGCAGATTCCGCAACGTTCGTCGCCGCACCACTGACAGGAAAAACAGTCCCGGCAAGGGTGCTTCCGTTTGATCTTCCCATGGTCGGGGACGTAGAGCTTTCCACGATCTCCGGGCAGTTTCCTGAAAGACATATCCTTCTCATCCCGAAAAAATACGAGTTAAAAGATTTTCTTTTCCCGTCATAGGCCCCAGGGCCTCTTGATCAATATAATCATTATTGTTGATCAGTCAGGTCCGGGGGGCTGCGATCCCGCCTTCAAGACGGTTGTCCGGTTATGATCAACAACCCGGCGAAATAACGGCGACCGGAGGTTTCAACCATCACCGCTAAGTTCGTCAACCAGCTCGGTCATGATCGCGGAAAATGAACCGGCCAGGACCAGGTCGGCCAGGGCTCCGAGAGCCGGTTCTTTATTGATTTCGATAACCGTACCGCCATGTGCGATACCCTGGAAGGGATCAGGCCGGCAGGCATTACCTGACAGGAGGTGCCGGCGACGATCAGGCAGTCGGCTCCGTTCGTCAGCTCATCCGCCTTGAACAGCATCTCCTCATCGATCCGTTCGTCGAAGAAGACTATATCCGGCTTTATAATATGACCGCAGTTCGGGCAGAGCGGCGGCAAGGCCATCTTGCGGACCCGTTCCGATTCGAGGATATTACCGCATTCCAGACAGGAGAAGCTGTCCAGATTGCCATGAAATTCGACCACCGTGAGGCTGCCCGCCTTCCGGTGCAGGCCGTCGATGTTCTGGGTTATGATCCCTTTGAGATAGCCTTTCTTTTCAAGGTCGGCCAAGGCCTTATGGCCGGGATTAGGCTCGGCCTCGACGATATCGGCCAGTTCAGCCAGCATCTTCCAGACCTTGGCGGGATCCCGGCGGAAAGCGCCGATGGTCCCGTATTCCATCGTTTCGTAGCGAGACCACAGTCCATTCCGGCCGCGGAAATCCGGGATGCCGCTTTCAGTACTGACTCCCGCCCCGTCAGAGCGATAGTTTTTTTCGCCTTCCGGATTGCATCGGCTGCTTCTGTTATTTTTTTTATCCCGGACATTCATTTATCTTATCAAGATCGATCCAGACGGGCAAATTCCAAACAATGGATGTCTGTTCGCCGAATCGACGTAACAACGGATGTGCTTGAGTTATTCATTTTCTCTTTAAACAAGAGACAACTCCCCATATTTCTTGGGAATATAGGGAGTGTCCCTAATTTTTCCTATCACCTACTTTGCAATCAAATATGGTGTTTCCGGAATTCGCGCTGCGAAGAAAAATCACCTTGCCTGTCTTGAAGAGATTTATCACTGGATTGGAACACAAGTAGGCAGGCATCTCCGCACACGACAACCGACCGAAAAAGCTGTCAAGTTCTATATGATGTCCCCCGAACTCAGAAGATTCACGAATGCCCTCGCAAGTGCTGCACCACGACTAAACCCTATTATGTCAATATCATCAATTGGTGCTCCATTGGCTACCTGCTCTTTGTAGTCTTGCAAAAACTTTTTATATGCCTTCTCAAGTCTAGACTGCCCTCCTAGGCCATGAAGTCCGCCATGAATAAAAGAATACCAATCACTACCAACTCCTTTTGTATAGAATTTTTCTCTACCCTCATAATCTTTCCAAAGAGTATGAACATGGGTGTAATACCCTTTAGCAACATTGCGGTCGTTATTCCCTGTACCGTCAAAAGCATATAAAACTAATCCAAATAAGTCGACACTGTTGGAAACATTATTCCCAATAAACCCATAGAGGTTGAGCCCGCCTCGTTCACCAATCGGATCCATAGTCAGCCACCGTCCCAACTCCGGCGAGTAATAACGGATACCATAGTAATACAACTCGGTCTCGACATCGAAATATTTGGTGCTGAACCGATACGGATTTCCCTCAGCCAATGAACCAACAGCTTTAATCGTATTTCCATAAGGATCATACTCGTAATGGGCGGCGATATTGGCCCCGCCGTCAATCAACTGACCGACATTGCCGTTGGCATCATAAGTATAGGTATGGCTTGCACCGCCGGAAACTCTTGCCAGCAAGCCGCCGACACCTCCGGCGCCCTGCATGGACTGGCTGAGATCAAGACCCCAGACGTAGAACGACGAGTTCTGAGCTCCGAGTTCTGAGTTCTGAGTTATCTCTTGAATCAGGTTCCAGCCGTCATAAAGGAACAGGTTCCGGGTTTCCAGTTGAGCCTTCAGGGTTGCGTCGTACCTCGCGATATTTTTCGCCACCCTGCGGCCCATGAAGTCGTAAGTAAAGTCGACTCTGATATCTCCAACCACAGGTGACTGCGGCTCGACGCTGACCAGCCGGTTCTCTGCGTTATAGGTGTAGTTCATACCTTCATAGCCGGTCATATTGCCGTCATCGTCATAAACCGGTGTCTCATCAGCCCCGATATTCGCAGAGATCAAATCGTACTGGTTGACCTGGTTGGCGGTATAGGTGAGCTGCATAGCAATACTCTGCTCACTATCCCAACCGGCGGCCTCGGTCCGGTTGCCGATATTATCGTAACCGTAGGCACGATCTTCGGAAGAGACCGGTTGGCTGTTGTCGTCGAAGCTCATCCCCAGGTAACGCTCGGAATCGGTCAGCTCGTTACGTTCGTTATAGCCGTAAAGATTAAAGCCTGGGTCGGCAAAAGCGGCGCCGGAATTCATGACATTGCTCCTCCTGCCAACACCATCGTAGCTGTAATCGTACTGCGAGATTAACTCGGCGCCGAACTGGTTGCTTACCCTGGTCTTAAGATTCCTTTTCGACTCGTAACCATAGGTGACGACTTGGCCGCTGCCGAAGGTTGTGAAAGTGGGGCCAGGCTTGACAATTTGACTTCATGGCCGTGAGAATATCAAAATGTCAAGCCCCCGCCATCAACATTGCCGTTGATATCGATGCCCGGCCCGGACCTGATCGCCGAGTTCGTCACACCGGCAACCTTGCCGCCAGCCACGCAAGCCCCAACCCAACCCGCTACGTTTACATTCCCCGCCCGACCACCCGTCCGCCCCCAGGGGCTCCCCTTCAAAAAGCAAAGGCGGTTGAAGAGAAGTTCCCCATCCGCCTTGATTGCTCTCTTATGTCAGCGTCAAGGATAAAGATTTGACCCTCTCTCCTCGCAGGTTTACTCAAAAATAACCTCTCCGGTCTCCCCGTTAATTTTAAAAACAATATCGTTTGTCGTAATGAATTTTCCTAAAGGGATATATTTCTTCATTCTTTCATTATTTTCATTTTTCCATGAAAGTTCGACCCCTTTTTTAATTGCAAACGAGCCACTATACGATTTCTCAGCGCGTGGAATGAGGACTCCATGGTTAAACCTTCTACCTTCACTTGACACCGTAACATCATATATATCATGTTCGCCGACATTTATGACGCTATGACTTGAATGCCACCCGCATGCACTCCCAACAGACAAAAAACAAACGGAAAAGAAGGCCAACAAAAAGCTCATAACCTTTCTATCGCAATACATTGTCTCTTGGCCCTCCATCACTATATAGTAACTTTTCAGTTAAATCATGTGGTGTTTCATTTTGTTGGTATGGCCAAGGTCTATCAGGAATTGTGCCAAAAGGAACCCCCGCACGGAGGCCCTCATCGCGTATATAATTTAATGGATTTATACTCAAAAGATTTGTATCGCCTTCATGACCTCCTCCAATATCGGAATGATCTCCCCTGAAAAAAGCTTCTTCATAGATCTGATCACCAGAGGGTGAATTCAAAGGAGTGTACGGAAACATAGTCCTTCTTTCGTCCAAGGAAACTGCTTGCGCGGCATGTTTAACATTTGGCGGCAAATCCACTGTACAACAACTCAAGCTGAAAAACTTCCGCCAAATAACAATTATATGGCTTCCGGTTTGGCACGTGGTTTCGGCGCGGGCATGATACGGCTGTCTCGTAGCATACTTGCCCCAGCAAAGGGGACTAAACTGTTACTTCAACTTTTCAGTATGGGACCGAAAGACCATCATAAAATTCGACCGATACTTCCTTAGAATCACTGTCTATTTTCACAAAAATTGTCAGATGAGGACCATATCGCAAAGACGTAAACTTACTTACATTAATATTTTGACTAAAAATATCATTAGCAGACTTTTTAACAGTCACAACTACATTATCCTTAAGGGGACAGTTAAAGTATCCATGAGTCGCCCTTTTATCTGGAGAAAGATTGCCACTGCACGTCTCAAATTCACCAACTTTTAAGCATGAATCATAAACTGTGCTATTTCCGACATTGCCAAACATAACATGCACATTTGTATCGCTTTCACCATTAGCACAAGAAAAATTCACGTAAATAAAACTTAATAAGAATATGCACAAAATAATCAGTCTCACCTTACGCTCCTACATTAATTGTATTGCAGTTAGTAATTTATTGAACACTAATATCACCAGGGAAAATCACTCGAGATTTTCGACCCCACAACAACCCCTTATCGATTAACGGCCAGTTAGAATCATGCCATTCTTCTGGATATTTGTACTTACCACTATTAGAAAAATTAGATGAACTAAAAGGAACCCCCTTGCTTTTGGCAACATCATACATCCACCATAATGCGTTAAGATTAGTGCCATCACCATATCCTCCTCCGATATCGGAGTGGGCTCCCTCAAAAGGTGTCTCCCAATATTTTTCCCCTTTGAATTCTTGGTAGTCACTTGGTTTGTATTTTCTTGGGCCCAGAAATCCACCGCCGTATGCCTTCATGATTGAAGTTAATGGAAAGAGAGAGCGATATTCATTTTTTGCCACGGCATGCGCAACATATTCAACATTCGGTGGGATACCAAGCCTCACACCAGGATTTCTATTTGCTCTATCGGGTGCACCAATTTGAGCAACAGTATCAAAGAGGCCCAAAAATCTAATTTTTGCACAGGGATATTTATCATAGATTCTATTGGCAAATTCCCTGGCCATTGCCGCACCACGACTAAAACCAATAATATCTATATTTGTATCACCTTCTCCGTCTCGATAAGTCATCTCGAAATATGTGAACATGGTGTCAAGCCTCGATCCAGCACCATATCCAGCTGCAGCGCCTAGTGTATTCTGTACCCCCCAATCTTCATTTATCCCAACTCCTGACATGTAAAACTTGTCATCAGTGTACATTTTATGCAGTGCGGCTACATGTGTTGGCATTTTTTCAGAATTTAACGCATCATTGTTAGTCCCATCAAAAGCATATAGTGCAAGGCCGAGTGGATCAGTAGCATTCACAGACGAATTCCCAACAAACCCATAAAGATTCAGCCCACCTTCTTCCCCAATCGGATCCTTGCTAATCCACCTCCCCAATTTCGGCGAGTAATAACGGATACCATAGTAGTACAACTCGGTTTCAGTCTCAAAATACTTTGTACTGAACCGGTAGGGATTATCAGCCGCCAACTCACCTGCAGCATTTATGGTATTCCCATACGGATCATACTCATAGTGAGCGATTATTGTTCCGCCATTGTCCAGTAATTGTCCAACATTCCCATTAGCGTCATAGATATAGGTATGTGCTGAACCATCCTTAACCCTGGCCAACAAGCCGCCGATACCACCGGCTCCCTGCATGGACTGACTAAGATCGAGACCCCAAACACAGAACGACGAGTTCTGGGTTGCGGGTTCGGAGTTTCGTGTTGTCGTTTCTTCGATCATGTTCCAGCCATCATATAACAGTGAGGTGGTAGACGTGAGGAGCCAGGTGTTCGAGGTGTAGACATAAACCTTCTTTTGGACTCTTCTGCCCATGTAGTCGTAGGTGAATTCAAGCTTTGTATCGCCTTCGGCCAGGAGAGCCGGTGCAACGACAACCAGCCTGTTTTCGGCATTGTAGGTATATGATTTATCACCATAGCCGGTCATGTTGCCGTCGTCGTCGTAGGTCGGCGTTTCATTGGGCTGCCCGGTGTCCGTGGTGATCAGGTCGTACTGGTTGAGCTGGTTGGCCGTATAGGTCAACCTCATCCGGACGGCATTGGCGGCATCCCAATCTGTGGCTTCTTTGCGGTTACCGATATTGTCATAGATAAAGCCACGCTCTTCGTTGTCCACCAATTGAGTAGGATTGGCAACATCGGTACCGAGATAACGGTTTGACGAGGTCAGTTCGTTGCGGTCGTTGTATCCGTAGATATTAAAACCCGATGCGGTAAAGGCGGTGCCTGAGTTTCTAACGTTTTCCCGGCGGCCTGCGGCATCATAGCTGTAATCGTACTGTGAAATCAGGGTGGCGTTGAACTCGTTTGTGACTCCGGTTTTCAGGTTCCGGTTCGGTTCGTAGCCGTAAGTGGTGATCTGGCCGGAATCATAGCTTGCCGATTGCAGGAGGTTGCTGTCCGACATATAGCTGTAGGCGGTCTTACCGATTACACTGCCCACGTCCCACGAGACCGATGCCATCCTGCCGGTGGCCGGGTCATAACCGTAGGCTGTGGAATATTCCGTGCCGACTGTTACGCCGCTGTTGCGGCCCAGGGTGTCATATTGTCTGGTCAGGGTCTTGTTGTAGAGGCCGGTGATGGCTTCGCTCTCGAGTTGCAAGGTATCTTTATAAGCAAAGGTCCGGGAGCCGGCCGCATCGGTGATGGTCGCCTGACGGCCCAGGCGGTTATAGCTGAAGCTCACATCAACCGTGGTGTCGGAGTAGTCGATATCGGTCAGTTCCGCTGTCTTCGGATCGTAAATATAGGAGGTGGAAAGGGCAATTCCGGCATCCGTCCTGGCCCAGGTTCTGGTTTTGAGTTGATTGGCAGCGGTGTACGAATAGGAAACAAGTTTACCGGCAGCATCTTCCTTACCGGTGAGAAGCCCGGTGGCAGGATCATAATGCCAGGTAGTGGTATCGGCGTTAGCGGCTGTTGCGGGCCATGTTGCAGCGTTCCAGCACGTGCCGCCCTGATAGGTATGCATCCGGGTCCGCTGACCATAGGCATCGTATTCGTAGCTCACCGGATAGGTGGCATCGCCCCAGATATGGGTGACCTGGCCCTGATCGTTGTATGCGTAACGGGTGTACTTGTCGAGGGCGTTCTTCTCCCAGATCTTGCGCCCGCTGTCCGGATCATAGCCGAACCAGGTGCGGTTGCCCGCCGGGTCTTCCACATAATCCACCCGACCGGCACCATCGTAATGGGTGATCGATTTCCCGGTACGTGGATCGGTAACCCCGGTACGGCGGCCGAGATCGTCATACTCATAGGTCATGGTCAGACCTGCCTTCGATTGAACGGAAACCGGCACACCCCGTCGTGACACGGACACTCCGTTTACCGTGGAATCGGGATAGTTCACCGTGCTGGTTTGGATCTGCGTTGCCCTATTGAGAGTGGTGGTGGAAACCGTCTCATTGCCGAGAATATCGATACTTACTGATTCGCCGACCAGACCGCCGCCCAGGCCGGTGAGCCTATTGCGCTGGGTAGAGGTGCGAATCCGGCTGCCATCGTTCGCGGTGGCATAGACGTATTGCTTGGATTCCTGCCACCAGTCACTGCCGATCTTGACATATTGGCTCTCGCTTTCGCTAATGCGGTCAAGCGCGGCAAGATCAAGGGCGGCATTGCCGTTGATATCGATCCCGGCCCGGACCTGATCGCCGAGTTCGTCATATTCGAAAATCGTGGCCGCCCGGCCGGTGGTCTCGGTTCGGGCCAACTGCCCGATTGAATTATAGAAATTCCTGGTCGTAATTGTCCCCTTTGCGCCCGGCTTCTCGGTTTGAATGGTTCGCCCGAGCATGTCAACCGTGGTTTTCTCCCAGCGTAGCGAGGTGGGAGAACCTATGCTTACCCTGGTCCACTGGCTGCCGTCCGGATTCACCCCATATTGATAGTATTGCGGCACGACCCCGGTGCCGGTTATGGACTCAACTCTGCCGTCCGGATAGTTGTTGGTGATCTCGGTAGCGCCGCCGGGGCGGGTTACAGTGGTGATCAGACCGTTGGTGTTATAACTATATGAAGTCACCAACCCGGAAGAGTTCATGCTCTCTACGAGTCGCCCGGCCTTATCGTGTTTTGAAGAGGTTGTCTGGACAAGATTGCCGGAGAAAATCGTCTGCCCGGTGCGACGGCCGGCTGCATCGTATTCAAAGTTGGTAGTGATCAATGAGCCACCCGAGCCCTCTTTTTCCTGATAGTCCACCCGCCCCAATCCGTCATAATGGTAATAGGTCGATATGCCCTGCCCGTCAACCTCTTTGGTTTTCTGCGAACAGCAACCGTATTCGGATTCAGTGATTATTCCTGTAGAGCTTCGGCTCTCGGTAATCCTTCCGAATGAATCCAATACATTCGTGGTATAACCGATCGGTGCATAACCGCCGCCGTCATATACCTCGGTTGCAGTGTAGACAGTCTGCCCGGTTTTGTTCCGAATGGATATCTGCCGGGTGGTTTTGTTGGCAATACCGTTGGGTTTTTCCGCTGTTCCTTCAGTGACAACGGTTCGGGAGTCATTGCCGAATCCTACAGAGAAGCCTCCACTACCGCTGTAGGCGCCGGTCTCATATGCATAACTTGTTAATTTGCCATCCGAAGAGAGGACATTCTTCACTTTTCCGGAAGACGGGTGGATACGGCGACTGAGGGGGTCAATCTGGTTGGATTTATAATAGGTGGTCACGGTCCGCTGATTGGCATCGTCGCCAAAAGAACAACCGGAAGAATTAAGGCATCGCTCCACGACTTCCGCTCTCTGTTCATCGATACCGTCGCCTTCATAGCTGTAAAAAGTCTTGGAAACCGTTGTACCGTTGATGGATTCGGTGACGGTTCGGGGCTTGGTCCTGAAACGCGGGGTATCTTCATCTGCGGCAACATGCATCGTATAGTCGTAAGAAATCAACCTAGTACCGGTATCGAGCCAGGTGCCTTCCTCACTGATAACGCGTCCAAGGGCATCGTAATCATAGCTTGTTCCAGAACCGTCGTTATGCCGCACCTCTCTTAACTTACTGTATCTGCCGGGCTGGTCGGAATTGTCAAAATAGGAATATGTGGTTACCTGGTCCTGCCCATCAGCGACAACAACTCTCTTGATAATCTCCTCCCCCCAAGAAAAAGTCGCGGCCGTAATGCGCTCTTCGGAAGCTACCTGACCGCTTGCATCGGTAACAAGAACTGTCTCGACCTTGTTGCCCTGGGCATCGGTGCTCCACTGCCGGCTCTCCACGACCCGGCCTCCGTCCCTGATCAAACTCCACGTCTGACTTGCGGGCAGCCATTCGTATTCGGTGATCTTCTCCTGACTGCCACGCATTTCGGTAAGGCGCAGTCGATTAAAATCCGTGTCACTTGCAAGGGGATTTTCAACGCGCCAGGAGACAATGGGTTGGGCCGTGGAGGGGACAACATAACCCCCGTCTTCCATTACAGAGGTGATATCGGAACCGCTGTAAAAATTTAAATCGTAACTGTATTCACTGTTGGTCACAATATCGACAAAACTCTCCCCGGCCCGGACCTGACGAAGATAACCGTTGTCATCCTCTATTTCCGTAACACCTTCAATTGCCAACGAGGAAAGCGCCAGTTCTTCGGGAGTGGCAAGAGAGGCGGACGGTTCTTTGGACAAGAGATAAAGCACCCCGGCGGAACCGCCGCCCCGAGTCTGACCAAGAGTAAAACGGGCATTGACGCTGCTCAGTTTTATAATCCCTTGTCCCGGCAATCGGCACTGTCCGCTCGCGGCAGCACAACTGGCGCAGCCGATATCGACCATAATCCGTTTTTTAAGCCAGGGCCGGTTAACAACCTGCGCCTCGACGATGATAAAGCCGTTTTCGGTTTTGTCATCGGCGATAATTATCGATGTCTCCGGATCAACCGTTGCGCGAACACCGTTATTGCTTCTAGCCACCTGCCTAAAAACGACTTGCAAATCAGTTGGAGTAGTATTTGCCATTAACTTGATCTGTTCACCGGCAGGCAGACTTTGGAAACTTTCCTGATCCTGGACATACACGCTGTCAATCCGACCATTGAGATCATATTCCCAAAGGATATTGGCCTCGTCGCCCTTTTGATAAAGGCTCAAGGCTAAAATATCTTCGGGATTCAGTTGGGCGAGATATTCCGGATTGGAAAAGACTAGTTGCTGGTCCTCGCCAAGAGTGGCACGCACCTCATGTTCTCCAATGGCAAAAACCAGTTCACGGTCGGAGCCGAACCGCTCAAGCGAAGAAAGGTCGTCTTCAAACAGGGTATAGAGAAAATTGCTGTCCAGGGGGATTAGTTGCAAATCTGCCCCCTGGTTGTTCTGAAGCACCGGAATATCAGAATTGACAGGTATATCTTGTGGTTCACTCTCACCCTGAAACTTCAGATCAAACACCGAAAACTGCATCTCAGGCCGGTAAACCCACTGATAAGTCGGCTGGACCCCGGGGATGGTTGCGGGGTCGGCGCCGTTATCAATTGCCTCTTGACGCACCAACTCCGCTAATTCGGTGGAGGGATCATCATACAAAGGCACCTTAAAAGGCACATAGTGCTTAGGCCGGTATTGCAGGGCATCCCGACCTGCACCAAGGGTCGAAAAATCCGCCTTCCCGTCTATCGGTTCACCGTTGACATGGACATAAAAATGAGCCCGGTCGATGTCTTTTTGCGGCAACTGCACCACCTGGATATGGCGGCCCGGCTTGATCGGGAAGTTGGCGATTTGACTTGAGGCCTGACCCAGTTCATTGGGCGCAACTACCTTGGCCAGACGGCCGGTGTAGCCGGGCAGGTCATCGGGCAGCGGCGAGCCGTCCTGCTGATACCATTCGGTGGTGATGGTGATGACCTGGTCGCTGGTCAGCCCCGAGCCTTCGAAGCCGATCAGATGGACATTTTCATCGCCGGCGGTCAGGCCGGCCTGGGTGATACGGGTCCGCTCCACTCGGATCTTGAGGTTGGGCGGCTGCATAATGATCTTGGGCGGGGAAAAGCTGATCAGGCCGCTTTGGGTGCTTTCCCCGAAAGTGCCGACGCCCGAGCCGATATAACCCGTAGCCCGGTTAACCATGACGACCTCAAGATCCTCACCCGGCCGCAGATGATCGACCTGCCTGCCTACCAGTGCAGGGTTGACCCCGGTTTTGGCCTGCCAATCCTCCAGCCTGCCATGGAAGGCGTCTTGGGTATAGACCAGACTGCTGGGGCCGCGAATCAGTTGGCTGTAATAAATGGCGGCGGAAGCGGCGCCACTCGTTCCTCCGGCATTGTAGTCTTTATCCGCCTCGTCTCCCTGCAGTCCGTCACGGGCTGAAAAGAGTTGGCCATTGGAAACCCGGTAGACATAGGTATCGCTATCGAGGAGATCATCGTTACTGATCTTATTTAGTAAACCCTGGTGGCTGAAGTCCGCGGGATAATCCGCCAACCTTTCAAGATCGGGTGGATCAACGGCGGGGTCCGAACCGGCAAACCAGATATGGATGGTTTTGCCATCCGGCTGCAATTCGGAATAATCCGGCCGGCCATCACTATTGAGGTCGGTCTCCGGAACCACGGGAGTTAAACCAAAAGTTTCATATCCATATTCGGTATCATCTCCCTGGGGCAGGATTTCGCTGCCGCCGGGATTCCACATCTCGGCCTGGCCGGTAAGCATGGCCACATCGATATTTATATTGAGCCGGTTATGGATTTCGGACTGGAGTTCGGCAACGATGTCATTGTAGGCGATCATGGTTTGGACCGCATCCGCGATAGGTCCGACCCCGTAACTTATTTCTCCAAGACCGGTGCACATGTCCCAATCGGGCCGCTCGACATAGTAGGTCTTCAAATTATCGGCGTTGGGGCTGAAGGTCTGATAAAAAAGCTGGGCGGAGATGTAGGGATAATAGCTCGTGTTGAAACCGGGACATGGCGGGATATAATAGGTTAGATTGTAGAAACCTTTTTCATCCGTCAGGGCCGGAGTCCGGCCAAGGGTGGACTCGACCCTGACCCCGACAACCGGCCCCCAGATCTTGTCCTCAAACCGGTTATAATCATCGAGACCCATGGTCCCGGCATCGCCCAGCGCCACATTGCCCGCCGCGGTATCGGTTCCGCTCGGGGTGTAAAAGGCGGCCCGGTAGCCGATATTGCCACTGGCGGAATTGAGCATCCGCCCGTCCTTGCTGAGCAACAGGCTGTTTGCCTCATCCGGGATGGGCGTAAGATTTTTCAGATCCAGCGGCGATTCAAGGAGGATTAGCTCGTCACTGCTGTAAAGCACGTCCGGGTTCCGCACGACCACACTGCGGGTTGTCGGGTTGAGTTGCGGCTTATCGATGGTCTGCCCGGATGCATCCGTGAAAATCCGGGCCGGGGACTGATACTCTTCCTTGTAGAGAACGGTTCGGTTGGCGCTGTATTGGGACTCGATTGCCGTAAACGCGGCTCTATAAGAACGATATACCGAAGCCGGGATAACCGCCGCATCGGCGTAATTGCCAACCGCCTCGCCGATATAACTTACGATGTCTCCATTATTGCCGTACTCGACCCAGATCGGATTACCGTTCTCGCTGAGGATAATACCCTTGGCGGCAACGGTCCCCATCCGATAACGGGCGCCGCCGCTGGCGAAGGAATCGGTTAAGCCTAAGGTACAGATGAAGAGGCTTAGGAGGAGGAGTTGGATGGTTGGGTTTTTTAGCATAATGTATATTTCGTGTTTCTAGTTCCTGGTTTCTGGTTCCGGGTTTCGGACTTCTGGTTTCGGACTTCTGGTTTCGGACTTCTGGTTTCTAGTTCCTAGTTCCTGGTTTTAGGTTCCTGAACTCGGAACTCAAAACTTTCTTCATTTTTTTGAGTGTTTGAATTTGTTTCCGGCCATTTTTGAATTTCCCAGATATTTCATGAAACCTCCGATCAATGACCCTACTTCCTTGGCAAGCTTGTATAATTCGTCAAACCTCTCATCATCTATGTAGCCGATATCTTTTGCAATATAGAGCTGAGAGGTCACCTCCGCGGCAGAACCTTTAGCGATAGAAAGAAAATTCATGAACTCTCTATTCCCGTCCCGATCAAATCCTTCCGCAATATTCGACATGACCGAAACGACAGCCCGACAAATTTGATCGCGCAAACCAAAATCTTTCGCAAAAGCCCCAGTACGACTCTCTCTATAAATAGCAGCAGTAAGCTCACGAGCTTTTTGCCAGGCATCAATATCTTCAAATCGCGTAATAGTCGCCATTGTCAAATTAGTTTCTGGTTTCTGGTTTCTGGTTTCTGGTTTCGAATTTCTGGTTTCGAATTTCTGGTTTCGAGTTTCTGGTTTCGAGTTTCGGGCTTTTAACCCTGAACTAGAAACCAGGAACTAGGAACTAGGAACTTTTGTTATTCTTCTAATCTCATCGTCAATTCCGAGAGGCTTATCTCGCCTTTGGCATAGCTTTCCAAATAGGGTTGCTTATCGGGATCGACCAAACCGTAGGCAAGACAATCCAAACGCTTCAGGCCGACCTTGCCTTCGCTCAAGACCCGGTTGGCTGCCGGATCGACTTTTCCGACCCCGACCGGAACCAGTTGCAGGGAGTTGGGATCCAGCCCGATCAACACCACCCGCTCGCCGATCCTTTCTATATAGTCATAGCTGCCCAGCAAGGCGGGCATTTTAAAAGTGAGGCCGACCGGGCCGCTCACGTTTATGCCGCCGGGATTAGTCACAAAAGCCCACTGGGGCATGGCCGAAGGCCGGAATTTATAAGGCAGTTGCGCGACATCCATGAATTGGGTGTGAACATTCCCCGCCCCGCTGCCGTCCGCAAATTCAAGCGCCGCCTCGCTGAGATCAAGGATGAACTCTCCGGCGGCGAGGAGCACCGGATAATCACCGGAGGCTATCCGCCGGAAAGGCTCGGTTGGGTTCAGGATCGGCAAGGACGTCACCCCTACCGAATTGAGCCTGCCCTCCCTCACCGATACCCAGAATTCAGCCGACCCCAAGGAACGGTTCAGCAGACCGGGGTTTGCGATTGCCGAATAACGTCCGGCCGGAATAGTCCGATCTGTATTTTCACCGATGCCGAAGGTGAAGCTGCCCTCGTTATCGGTAACCGCTGTGCGCCGGAGTTTCGGGATGGAGACGATAACGCCTTCCAGGGGCTGTCTGAACTGATCCACGACAAAGCCCTGGATAAAGGTCGGCAAGGCTCTTGTCTCAAAGGTTGAGGTTGCCAGTTCATCGCCGTCATAAATTACCGAAACGTACTCGGTTGCACCGAATGCAAGAGTGCGTTCAGGGTAAAAGGCCGTCATTGTTTTTTCGGGGAAATGGGCAAGCGCGCCGGGCACCGGCTCACGATCCCGATGGACTTCGACAAGCTCTATTTTGCTCTGCTGCGAAATATCGGCGCCGCTGTCGGGATAGGTATAATCCAGGCCATGAACGGTTTCCCGTACTTCGACCGCCAACAAGGCCGGGTCGATTGGTTTGTTGAAGTACAGGGCGATATAGCCGTTGGTCTCAACACCCCAGGCGCCATTTTCCGGTTCTTGACGATCCAGGGCCAGCGGAATGCTGTCCAGATCGACCACGGTAAAATAGCTGCCGGCACGTGCCAAAAGAGCCCCGTCGACACTATGCACCTCGACCGCCAGTTCATGCTCACTCTCCGCAGTCGGCACGGGGGCGGTGCCATGTACCGTTGTCGCCTCCCTGGATAGACTTGAAGCCGGTTCTCCGTCAATACTCACGGAAACGAGGTCGTCATCCGCCATGCCCGCCATGCGCAAAGTCACTTCGATCTGGGCAATATCCCCTCTGACCGGAAGTTCGCTGTCGGGCCGGGGAGAGATGATTTCAATATCGATGCCGGCATCGTGGCGGAGAATGATTTCGGAATCGGTACGGTTGCCGGCCATGTCCCAGGCCGAGAGAACTAACAGCGACTCCTGGCCGCGGACCAGTCCGATATCGGCATCAAACGTATAATTTTCCTGATCGACGGGCAGAACATGCAAAGGCTGGTCGTTAATCGACAATCCCGCCAGATTGGCATCTTTTACAATACCGGATAATGGATACGGCGTTTCGAGCACGGAGTTTATTGCCGGGGCCGGCTGCAGACCGCCATTATTCAAGGACAGCACGGGAGGACCTTCATCAAACAGAACCTTATATTGCAGCGAAGTACTCAAACCCTTGCGATCCAGCGCTTCAACCTCAACAACGAGTTCGGCATTGCCGTTGAAGTCAAGCCGCGCCTCAAAGGATACCTCCTCGCCGGCTCCGGTGACGGAGGCATTTACACCATTAACCAGCACCGAAGAAATCCCATTGTCGCCGCGCGCATAACCGCTTACCGGAAATGAGCTTTCTGTAAGATACCTGTCGGGCAGCGGAGTAAGAATTTCAATTTGCGGCAGATTTCTTTGAAGCTCGCCGGCCGGCGGCCCATCAGGATCATCTCCTTGCCCGGTCCGGTAATAAACCGTGGTCTGGGCCGAAACGGTGCCATAGGGGCTTTCGGCCCGGATCTCCAGGGTATTTGCGCCACTCTGCAACTGAACACCGGGAATGGTGAAAGTATATTCGCCGTCACTACCGGACGGGAAATAAACCTGGTTTTCAAAAAAGAGTCTGATCTGACCTGGCGGCAGACTTGACCGCACCGTCCCGGCAAGCTCGGCCTGGCCGGTTTCTACAGTGGCGCCATTTTCAGGATTTAAAATATTTATCAGCGGCAGAGCCGGCAAAGTACACGTAACGGAGATAGCCGTTTGCGACTCATTGCCGTATCGGTCCCTGGCCATAACGGTTATCTGATTATCCCCTATCGCCACCGGCACATTGCTCGAGAATGTCCCGTTGTTTTCAATAAGCGCTCCAAAAGTCAGATCAGGGAAACGGCCGGAGGTCACCGTCACGGACTTCAATCCTGATTCATTATCTCCGGCCTGACCGGTAATCACGAAAAAGGAATCGCTGGTCGTCTGTTCGGTTGCGCCGCTGACAACGAGGGTCGGTTTTCGGAGATCGATTTTAAGGTTGAGCATCGCCGTAACACTGCGCCAGCCATCGGTCTCGGCCAGCTCGATACGCCAGGCGCCGGGTTCATTGAGAAGAATGGAGAAATTGCCGTTTTCACCGGTGGTGCTGACAAGTTTGGATCCGAGGGCACCATTGATACTCACCGGTCCCTCCATGGCTTCATAGACCCCGGCTACATTAAGATTATCCGGATCAAAATACCTGGAGTAAGAGCCATCGGCTTCCACCATGGTATTTAAAATTGTCACCTTGGGGCTCGGTTGCGCGGTAAGATAGATGGGATCGGACAATGGCCCGACGCTGTGATAGACCTTATTGCTCACCGGGTGAAAATAGTCCTTGATGGTTGCGAAGCGGTAATACCAGCCGAAATAATATTCAGCCGTTTCGTCAAGATAGGGCGAGGCTTCAACTTCGGTCAACAGGGAAAGCGCCTCGGGTTTGGAGCCGCGATGAATTTGATATCGATACCCCGCCGGTTCGTCCCAGTTCAGCAAGGCGAATTGACCTTGCCAGGCAACCCCGCTGCTTGACACCTCTTCCGTGTTTGGCGGAACATCCATTTCGACTTCAAGGGTGGCGCTGTCGCTCACCACGCTGCCCATAACATTGGAAACCACGCAGCGATATGTTTTCCAGTGGTCGTACAGATCAGGGACAAAGGTGTATGTGGCCCGAGTGGCGCCTTCAATATCGATCCCGTTTTCCTGCCATTGATAGGTAAACTTTCTGCCGATGGAAGCTGCGCTCACGGCAAAGGTCGCCGGTTGGCCTTCGACTACGGTTAAATCCGCCGGTTGCCCGGTGATGGTCGGCAGCACCGGTTGCTGGCAGCGGGGGCAATGGCACTGGTCCATCAGGATCCGCAAATCATTAAGGGAGATAAACCCGTCCCCGTCAAAATCGTAGGCCTTGAATGACAGACCATTTTTACCCAGGTAATAGCGCAAGACATTTACATCATACTTATCGATATTGCCGTCCCAGTCGTAATCCGCCCGGGGAAAGACGGTAAGCACGGCCTCCTCGCCGATCACTTCGTTACCGTCCTTATCGGTAATGACGCACCGAAACCGGCTGCCGCTTTCAGAAAGGGCTATATCCGTGCGGCGATATTCGCCACCGGTGGCGCCCTCGATGTCTTCGCCGTTTCTCTGCCACTGGTAGCGCGGATTTTTGCCGAGAGCCTTGACCGTAAACCGGACATCACCGCCCTCCGAGACGCTTCGGCTGAACGGTTGGCTGGTGATCAGGAGTTGCCGATCGGAAGACTTGAGCCCGGCAAGATCCTTCTCTTTCCGCACAAAAATCCGGGCCGGCCTGCTGAAAAAAGCGCCGGAATCATAGGAGATGAGACAGACAAGTCTGCTCCCGTTATCGCTGAGCGAAAGGTTTTCCAGCCGCAACACACCACTGGTGGCGCCGACAATGTCGTCACCGTTTTTTTGCCACTGGTAGGAGATCTTCTGTTTCTCGGGATTGTTGTCGTCACCATGTTCCGGAGGGGAAATCAGCACTTCGAATTTAGCGGATTGCCCCTCGGTCACGGCTTTGCTTTCAGGATGATGAATTATAATCGGCGGATTTGGCTCACTTCTTCCGCAATTATCGTTGGCACAATACTGTTTGAGTAGCTTCAGATCATGCACATCGATCCGGCCGTCTTCATTCAGGTCGCATTCATCACTATTTCCGGTATTCTTATCAAAATAGTGCCGGAGGATAGCCACATCATCTTTGTTAATTTCCCCGTTTCGGTCAAGATCACCCTTTTCGAAGACAACCAGCTGCGCCTCCTGGCTCATTTCGCTGTCCGTGGAGGTTGCTACATTAGCCCGAAACCAACTGCCGTCGTCGCTTGATTGGACATTTTCCAGGGAATACGAGTCCGAAGTCGCTCCCGGAATGTCGCTGTCGTCCCTTTGCCATTGGAACCGCGGATCGCCACCATGCGCAGACACCGAAAATCCAGCCGTCTCTCCTTCGAATACACGCTGATCCTTCGGCTGGGCAATGATCTCCGCCGATGCGATATTCGCCGTGACTGCCAGGGTAAAATAAAGAAGAGCGGCCACTGCACAAAAGGGGCCAACAGGAAGGCATGTTTTATTCGCTTTGGTTTTTAATCGCATCACAGTTCATCGGGTTAGGGTAACTTCCGAGTTTCGGGTTTGAAGAACCGGTTTCTGGTTTCCGGTTTCTAGTTTCTGGTTAACTACTAAAGCTCAGAACTTTGAACTAGAAACCAGAAACTAGAAACTCACTTATATTCGGGTTTCTGGTTCTCAACTAACAACTAGGTACTCTGAACTCCGAACTCCGAACTAGAAACTAGAAACCAGAAACTCACCTATATTCAACCTCAGCCTTCTCCAGCACTTCCCGAGAAACCTGTTCTATCGACTTTTTAAGTTGCACCGGGACAAGCATTTTCCGGATTTGGCCGCTCACCTCTTTTAAGGGACGGGCGGGTTGGTCCTTCTCCTCAACAATTTTCACCAGATAGCAAATGTCCTTGATAAAGGTCAGGGGGGATGGCTCATTTTTTTTCAGGGACTCCAGCATCTTCCGCAGTTGCGGATGGAGGATCTTCTCGACGACAGCGCCCCGCCTATAGGCTAACGGATATCCCTGCTTTTGAAGTTCCTCCACCCATTTGCGCCAATCCCTCTTTTCTTCGGGTTTCCGCAATTTTTCCAGCAAGGCGTTACGTTCTTCCGCCTTCAACGGCCGCTTGCTGGAGATCATCTCGTAAACCCGTTCCTTTTTCGCGCCGAATTCATCAAGGTGGTTCAGGTAATAATCCCTGATCATCTCCCGGGTAACAGGCTGAGGAGGGGCATTCTTGGCAAGGTACTGCCTGACCAACAGCTTTTCACGGTAGGCCGCGGCTTTCCGGTTAATCACGGCCAGATCATCGGCTGGGGCAACTTGCGCCCGGGCCTGGGAAATAGCGCGGCTCATGACCAGACTTTCAAGGACCTTTCCGCGTCCGGCCGCGTCGATCTTTTCCGCTTCTTCCCGGCCCATCATGGTTTCGATGCTCAAGTCGAGATCAAACCGGCTGATGACGGAGCCGTTTACCGTGGCCAACACCTCGGAATCACCCGGCAGTTTGACCTCTTCGTTCTTGTCACCGCAGCCGGGCAATATAAAGAGGGCCATTAAGGCAAGTATTAGAAAGCGATTCATTATTAACCTGTTTCGGGGTTTGGGGTTAAGGACCGGTTTCTAGTTTCCGGTTTCTAGTTTCCGGTTTCTGGTTTCTGGTTTCCGGTTTCTGGTTCGAAACTACAGCTTCTGGTTTCTGGTTTCTGGTTTCTGGTTTCTGGTTTCTGGTTTCTGGTTAACTACTAAAGCTCAGAACTTTGAACTAGAAACCAGAAACTCGAAACTAGAAACTCAAAGCTTCTCTATCTCAATCTCCGCTTTTAACCGTTCCAGTTCCGCCTTCTTCGCCTGACTGCGAAGTTGATAACGGATGTCTCCCGAAACGGCTTCAAACGGTTGTTTAACCACCTGCGGCGCTTCCAGGATCTTAACGATGTGAAACCCAAAAGGTGTTTCAAACGGTTCCGAGACCTCGCCTTCCTTGAGGCCTTCAAATATGGTCTTCGAGAAACGTTTGTCGATACTGCCTTCCTTGATCCAGCCCAAATCGCCGCCCTTCTCGGCGGAAATTCTGTCTTCGGAATATCTCTTGGCGATCTCGGCAAATTCCTTACCGGATTTGACCTGTGAATAAGCATCCTGGGCGGTGGTCAATTTGGCCTGCCTTTCCGGCTCGCTCATCCGCTTATTAATCCGAATCAGGATATGGGCGGCATGGGCCTTTTTCTGCTCATATTCGGCGCCATTGGTGTTGTAATAATTGCGCACAGCCTGGTCGCTCACCTTATCTTTGAGGAACTTCTCGAAATAACGGCTGATCAGCATCTCTTTGCGGAATTCATTCAACTCGACCTGAATCATCTGTTTATCGAGTAATTCCTGTTGTTCAATGACCGTGGCCAAGGCCTCCCGCTCCAGATACTGGTCGAGAAGACGCTCGCGCTTCTTGTCGTTGTCGGCGGGCACCCTTTTAATCTTCAGAAATGACTCAAACTCGGCCTTGCTGATGTTCTTGCCGTTCAATTTGGCAATGTTTTCCCCATTACCTCCGCAGCCGCCAAGCAAAATAACAGTTAAAAACGTAACACCCAAAAAGCGCAAACTCATGAATATTTTCCCCCTCTTGTTTAGTTATTTAGTATTGAGTTCAGAGTTCAAAGTTCTGAGTGCAGGTTTCTAGTTCCTGGTTTTAAACCCTAAACTCAGAGCCCTGAACTGTTTTTTACTGTTGCACCGGCAATTCGCTGCCTTCACCGGCAATTATTTCACTGGATAGATCCCACCAGGAATTGATCTTGTCCGTAACAAAAACCCGGTCATCTCCGAAATCCACCGAAGCCCCGCCGGTTACACCCAGCTTGTCAAAGCGATGCACCCCGACAAACTCACTACCCAGCAAGGCGCCAGGATCTAACGTTTCTCCATCCGGAACCCGGATGGCAAAATCATTTTCGCTGTTGGATTCGATACGATAGTAAGGCCCTTCAGGTGTCGATGCATCTAGGTCGACATATTTGCCGGCTATACCCCACCCATATTGAGGATCGGATGTACGCCAGCGTGGTTTGGATCCCTCTCCGATGATGTAAACCCATAATGCCCCATAATAAGAGTTGTAATTGCTTCCACTAATTGCTTCGCTCGTAGAAAAATAATACCCACTCACGGCAATAACGTATTTACCCTTCGCAAGGGGAACGTTATATCCATAGACATTAGTGCTATAGTAGCTTGAAGAATAGGCACTCGTAACAAAATCTGCTGTATCAAGCGACCCGTCATCGCGAAACAACTGGAATGCAGGTTTTTTAAAGCCGGAAACCTTAATTGTGAATTCATCGTCGAAAGGTACGTCAAAATAGTAGTAATAGACACTTCCTTCACCCGTTCGGGTGATAGTTCCCGATTGGCTGATATTAAGCGGAACCCTGGCATTGGGAGTTATCCGCCAAAGACCGTCACCCAAATCCGCTATATCGATAATCTCCCCCCTACCAACATTTCGGATCGGGGTGCTCGCCGAAGGTGCCGGCTTGCCGCCATTATCAACCAGCAGGGTTCCCCAGTCACCATTACTCCAATTGCTTTCCTTGCCGATATACACCGTCCCGGCGCCACCAATCCTGGCGCCTCCATCTGTATCGCCGGCAGCCGAATATGTGCCGAGGAAATTATAATCAGCATCATCAACCGCCACACTGATCCGGCCACCACCACCAGCATTACTACCTGAAGAGGTAGAATCTCCGCCCTGGGCGCTTATACTACCTGTGCCAAAAAAATCGGAAAGAACCTCCAAATGGATACCACCGCCGGCCCCGGCAGAATATTTGTCATCCGAGCCATTGGCAGAGATGAGCCCATCCAGATTCAATGTATCGGCATGGATAAAACCAGAACCACCACCGGCGCCTGAATTCGAATAGTTTCCTCCTGAACCTGCAAAACGAGCAAAAGAATAATCTCCATAACTACAATCCGTAGTACTTGAAGAGCTGAGACCGCCGTAACAAGAAGCTATTTCAAAATTCAGAATTCGGCGATTTTGCCTATCTAAATAAGGGATTACGATTCTAGTTGGATAACCCTTACCATCCATGTTGATCGCAGCCTGTGGTCCGATCCCAAGATGCCGGTCAACCCACAAATACAAATCAGACGGTATAGTCTCTGGGGCAGGAACTGTCAGAATTGCCTCCCCTTGCAAGATCATGTTGCCCTGGCTAACCAGTCTGGGAGTTTCCAGAATGGCGTCATTCAGCAAGATGTCCGCAGCAGTGATCACGGAGTGAGCCCGAACCACCGTATCGATTCCCAATATTTCTAAATTATTATGAACTGTGAGGTCTCCATCCACATGGAGACTCCAATTATCAACCACAAGGCTTTGCAGATCCTGATCGCCGTTAAGAAATAACTTGAAATCAGCAGGCCAAAACATTTCTTCCCAGCCCCTCAGTTGCCCGAAGGACAGACCGCTTGCCCCATTAACAGTCAGGTTCGAAGAATCAGGCAACACCAATCGGTCTCCTGTATGCAATCGAGCGCCATTTCGGATGGTTAATTCAGCAACTTCGATGACACCGATCAAATTCTTGTCGACAACTCCAGCCAGGGAATCCCCTAAGGTATCAATTATTAACCAGTTATCACCATTGTCGACCACCTGGAAGAATGGCCCAAGAGAATCTGAGGCGTCCAAGTCAACCTGGAGGCCGCTTAAACCAAGTTGGTCAAGAGAGTCCTGCCTTGATAGCCAGGGCGTGCCGTCAACTTCTATACGCCAAGTGCCGTCAAACAGTTCTTCAGCACTGGTAATTTTCTGTTGACCTACACTCCTTCTAAGAGTTGTCCAACGGTCAGTCGTCCCGGCAGTCCCATTATCAACAATCAACCGATCCGTACCAAAAGTATTATTTTTCAGATAGACGGTGCCGGCCGCACCCTGATTTGCATACAATGTCGGATTACGATCTCGTATACCCCCGGATGCTTGCAGGTTGGCTTCATCAAAAGACAAGTTATCGTAAACAACACTGATCCTTCCTCCAGAACCTGTATAATCCCTATAGCTGCTGCCGCCGTTAGCCATAATCTGGCCGGCACCCGTCAGAGAGTTGACATCGAGATGAATGCCACCACCAGCCCCAGAATGATCGTACCCTGCTCCATTAGCTTGAATCACACCGTCGACGGCCAGATCAACAGCCTTGACCCGAACGAAACCGCCGCCATCATAACTAGAATATCCACTTCCAGCTCCAGCAAAGCGGGCCTCGGTGAAATCACCGTAACTATAATCATCTGATGAATATGAATAGCTAGAATCAATTCCTCCAGAGCCACCATGACTGCCACCGGCCTTTGTCCAATAAGGAGTAAAACCGACCGTGGTTTTTCCTGGATAACCTTTGCCATCCAGATCAATCATAGAGGCGGAATCTATAAAAAATTGATTTGCCACATCAAAATCAAGGCTATAGAGCCGTTCAGTGTTCTCTTCCGCAGGCGGAACTGTAATAACTGAACCACCGGTCGTATCACCCGTAACAAACACATTTCCATTGACAGTAATCGGCCCTAAAACCCCAAGCTCCAAATTGGCAGCCGTCACATCAAGATCTCCTCCCACAGTGACAGATGTGGCAGTTAGGTCGGTTGTACCGCTCACTATCATATTGCCTGCTACAATAAGAGGACTGGCAGTTAATGAGGCCGTACCGCTCACCGTCAAATTACCAGCTACCGTTAAGGAACGGTTAAAAACGATATTTGAACCATCTACAATATTTAAAGACTGGACTTGCTGATCCGCATCTATGATAAATGATATGCCCCTGGGCCAGGGGTAAGTCTCCAATCCCTGAAATTGTCCAAAACCAATTCCGGAAGCGCCATCAAGATTCAGATTGTCAAGATTGCTGATTACCAGACGGTCAGAAGTCTTCAGGCGCGCACCGTTGTTTACAGATAAAGCCGAAAGCTCGGTGACCCCGATCAAATCATTACCAACAAGACCTGTTAATACATCACCTGCCGTTTCGATCAACAACCAGTTATCACCGTTATCAATAACCGGATAAAATGGACCTATTTCATCAGAAGAATCCAAATCGACGCTCAAGCCGATTAATCCGAGTTGATCAAGGGAATCATGGACTGATAGCCAAGGAGTACCGTCAACCTCAATCCGCCAGGTGCCATCGACAAGCTGTTCAATCGCGATAATTTCCTGTTGACCGATACTCCGAAGAGGAGTCCACTGATCTGTTTGCCCTGCGGTGCCGTTATCAACAACCAGATGCCCGGTGTCTGCGCGTCGCTCCTTGAGATAAACCGTCCCGGCTGCACCCTGGCCCCGAATATCACCGGGGTCGTAGTAGGTTCGTCTACCACCTGTTGCCTGGATATTTGTTAAATCAAACACCAGCTCATCATAGACTATGCTTATACGCCCACCAGAACCAGTGGAGCCTCTTGCAGTACCACCATTGGCCAGAATCTGACCAACTCCCGAGAGAGACCCGATATCCAGATGGATACCACCGCCAGCTCCTGAACTGTAATAATTCAGATAAGCCCCGTTAGCCTGGATTGCACCATCGACAGTCAGGTCTCCAGCCTTGATCCGAACTAACCCACCGCCGTTATAATTGTGTGAATTGGAATAATTATACCCTCCAGCACCCGCAAATCCGGCATCCTCATAATTTCCATAAGTTCGACCATCTGAACCATAACTACCAATCCCCCCATGACTGCCAGCAGTAGAATGAGACTGAAAACCAACTGTTTTCCCCTTCGGATACCCTTTGCCATTAAGATCTATGCTGGCATCCGGTCCAACATACAACTCTCCGCCGACCTCCAAATTAAGCGGATACAGTATAGTTTCTTCAGGATCGGGGACTGTAATTTTACCTGTGCCTATTACTTCCAGGTTTCCAAGCTCCCCGGTTAACTTGATATCAGTAGTAATAACGGTCGCACCATCAATAAGGCAATTACCGCCAACAACGATCTCATTTGCGCTGATCACAGTATTTGCTCCCGCGGCAAAGTCGCCGATAACATCAAGCCGACCGTTAATGGTCACCGACGTATCAGTAATTGCCAGAGAGGAAACCTCTTGGTCACCGGTCAGATTAATTTCATAGTTCTGAGGCCAGGTCATTTCTTCCCAGCCCACCATTTGCCCGACGGTTAGTTTTGTATACTCAGCAATCTCCACTTTATTCGGATCGGAAATCACCAAACGATCCAGTGTTTTGAGTTGAGCGCCATTCTTAAGAGTCAATCCGCTTAAATGGGTAACCCCGATCAGATTATTACCAATGAGGCTATCGGGCAATAACGTGCCGTCGGTATCAATTACCAGCCAATTATCGCCACTATCGGTGATGGTGTAGAATGGACCTTCGTCATCGGCAGCGTTTAAATCAACAACAAGGCCCCGCAAGCCAAGATTGTCAATCCTATTGACAGTCGGCGGCAGACTTTCCAAGGCTAGGCCAACCCGCCAGGTCCCGTCACCGAGATCTGTAAGTCCGCTGATTTGATGCTGACCGACACTCCTCAACTCCGTCCAATTATCTGTGTCACCACCAAGACCACCATCAACAACAAGATGGCCGCCTTCCACATTCCTCTCCTTCAAATAAACAGTGCCGGACGCCCCTTGTCGGGAAAAAACATTTAAATAAGAGTTGCGAGTACCGCTATAGGCTTGAATGGCAGTCTGATCAAAGGAAATATTGTCGTAAACAACACTAACGATTCCGCCAGAACCAGAATAAGCCGAGTTGACACCACCATTAGCCATAATCTGACCAAGACCAGTCAGAGAGCCGACATCCAGATGGATACCACCACCGGCTGCTGAATAGTAAAATGGTGCTCCATTGGCTTGAATCACACCATCGAGAGTCAGATAACCAGCCTTAATCCGTACCAAACCACCGCCAGCGGCTCCACTGTAATTTTGGCTTCCAGCTCCGGCAAAGCGGGCCTCGGTGAAATCACCGTAATTTGAGTCGCTATCCAAGGAGCTAGATGAATAGTAAGTATAATATCCTCCTGGGCCACTATGACTGCCGCCGGCACTACCATATGTAGAGATAAAATTAACCGTACGCCTTCCGGGATATCCCTTGCCGTCAAGATCTATGCTGGCATCCGGCCCGACATAAACCTCCCCTGCTACATCCAGAAGAAGCGGATAAACAATGTCTTCTTCCGGATCAGGGACCGTAATCTTACCTGCACCCATCACTTTCAGGGAACCAAAGTAGCCGGTTACCTTGATATCAGAGGTAATAATTGTCGCATCGTCTACAAGGAAGCTACCGCCGACAGCGATCTCATCGGCACGAAGAATGCTACCGGCACCAGCCAAGGCAAGTTCGTCGACAACGTTAAGAGAACCATTAACGTTCATGGTCGCACCATCGATAAAGCAACTGCCGCCAACATTTATCCCATCCGCACTGATATTCGCACCTATCCCTACCGCCTCTAAATCACCTGCGACAACAAGCTGACCGTCAATATTCAATGCGACATCTATGAGTGACAAGAAAGCGACATGTTGATCAGCCGTAAGATTAAGTTCATAATTCTGAGGCCAAAGAACTTTATCCCAGCCAGGCATCTGTCCGAATACCAGCTTGGTACCTTCAGAAATCTCCACTTTCCCGGGATCTGGTATTACCAAACGATCCGAAGTCTTGAGACGAGCGCTGTTTGCAAGGGTCAATCCGCTTAGATTGATAACTCCGATCAGGTCGTTACCAATAATGGTATCAGGTAAAGACCCGCCGGCAGTATCGATAACCAGCCAATCATCGCCGCTATCGGTGATCGTATAGAACGGCCCCTCGTAATCGGCAGCATCCAGATCGACAACAAGGCCCCGCATGCCAAGACCGTCGATTCTATTGGCAAGCGGCAGCTGTCCGTCATCCGCCAAATCAATCCGCCAAGTTCCATCCCCGAGGTCTGTCAAGCCACTAATCTTATGCTGGCCTATACTTCTCAATTCAGTCCATTGCTCAGTATTTAACCCGTAGCCGCCGTCAACAACAAGATGGCCGCCATCCGTCACCCTTTCTTTTAAATAAACGGTACCGGCCCCGCCAACTGCCTGGGGATCATTTGAATTCGTGTAACCTCCACCATATGCTTGAATATTTGCCTGATCGAAAGAGATATTATCGTAAACGACACTGATAATCCCACCAGATCCCGTTTTCACCTCGGATTTATACCAACCATATTTAGGATATCCGCCATTAGCTGTTATCATTCCATTGCCTGACAGAGAGGAAACCTCTAAATGAATGCCGCCACCTGCCCCTGTGGATGTATAATCACTCAAACCATTTGCTGTAATCACTCCAAAGACGGCCATTTCTTTGGTTTTAATTCGCACCAAGCCACCACCAGATTTTATAACACTAGAAGAACTATACGTATTCCCAGATCCGGCAAAACTTGCCTCAGCGAAGTCTCCATAAGTTAAATCACTAGCTGATTGTGAATACCCTCCACCGTGACCTATATAACTACCTCCTTGGCCTGTGTTAGTATTAGAAATGAAATCTACTGTATGACCTTCAGGATAGCCTTTACCATCAAGGTCAATGGCGGCATTAGCATCGATATACAACTCTCCCGTAACTTCTAAATTGAGAGGATAGATTTTATCATCCTCAGGATCGGGAACTGTAAGTTTACCGGAACCAAGCACCTTCAAATAGCCGGATTCACCGGTTACTCTGATATCAGAGGAAACCACAGTTGCACTATCAATAAGGAAATTACCGGCAACAGCGATCTTATCCGTGTTAAGCATCGAATCTGTTGCAACCGTCAAATTACCTGCGACATCGAGGCTATCGTTAACGGTTGCGGTTGAACCGTCAATGTTGAAGCTGCCTCCGACGACAACTTCATCTGCACTGAAATTCGAATTTGTCCCAAAAATTTCAAAATCTTCCGTAACACTAAGCTGTCCAGCTACAGTCAACGACATATCTGTAATTACTAACGAGGAGACCTGTTGGTCTCCTAAGACAATAAGTTTATAGTTTTGCGGCCAGCTCACATCTTCCAAGCCTTCCATTTGACCAAAGACTAACTCAGTATTCCCATCAACCTCAACTTTGCTCAAATCGGAAATGACTAAGCGATCCAGCGTTTTGAGTTTAGCGCCATTTTTAAGAGTCAATCCACTTAAGTTGGTAACGCCGATTAGCTCCTGTCCAACAAAACCGGCAGATAAGGAAGTTCCTCCTGTATCGATTTCCAGCCAATCATCTCCGTTATTGGTAATCGTATAAAATGGACCTTCATAATCGGCAGCATTCAGATCGACAACAAGACCAATTAAACCTAGACCATCACTACTGTTAGCAGTCAACGGTAGATTTTCCGCCAGATTAATCCGCCAGATTCCGTTACCACGACTCAGAAGTTCGGTAATTTGATGCTGACCGACACTTCTAAGTTCCGTATTAAACGAGGGTGAGAGAATTCCATTACCAACGTCACCATCCACAATGAGATGACCGCCTTCTGCCATTCTCTCTTTTAAATAAACCGTTCCAGCCGCCCCCCTAACGTGGTTACGTGTTGTACTATTATAGATTACTCCACTATGGGCTTGAAAGTTGGTCTGATTAAAGGAAATATTATCATAAACGACGCTAATGCTCCCGCCGGGACCAGAAGAGTTATCCAGATAATGACTAGCCAAACCGCCATTAGCCATAATCTGACCTGTACCACTCAGTGAAGAGACATCCAAATGGATACCGCCGCCGGCTGCTGAATATCTATATCCCACCCCATTGGCTTGAACCACACCATCGACCGTCATATCTCCAGCCTTGACCCGCAACAAACCGCCGCCGGCATAACTTGCTCCGCTTTCTTTTCCGCTTCCCGCTCCGGCAAAACTAACCTCAGTAAAATCACCAATATGGTGGTCGGCAATTTCGTCATAGTAAGGGATAAAACCGACCTTATATCTTCCGGGATAGCCTTTGCCATTAAGGTCAATCTTAGAATAAGCAGTTATGTTGAGCTGCCCGGCAACATTCAAATCCAGCGTATAAATAAATTTACTGCTGATATCAGCTTCCGGAACAGTGACAATAGAGCCATCGGCAGCTTCTCCGCGAATAGACATATTGCCTTGCACAGAGAACTTCTCGTCAATCCCTAATTCCAGAGAAGCGTCCACAATATCCACATCACCATCAACGGTCAGCTTCTTTGCCATCAACTTGTTGCCCCCGACCCCGGTCACATTCACATCACCGGAGACAACAATCTCACCTATTGAGTACAATGAACCGTTGGTGAGGGTCATACTTGATGCTTCTATATTTTGGGTATAGAGGACCGAATCGTCTGCCAAGGAGAAATCATTAAGATTTATCCACTCGGTCGTGTCAAGGTCCGCGACCCCCCTCACATTGGCGTAATCAGAAATCTGATAAGTATCGGCATGGATACGATCCAGGGTCTTGAGCCGAACTCCTTCCGTTGTTACCAATTTGTCAAGGCGAATTACGCCCTGCATTGTATTACCGACCACACCGGTCAAATCTTCAGTAGATTCGACTACAAGATAATCCCGGCCGTTATCGATGACTTCATACAACGGCGCATCGATATTTTCGGCGTCAAGACTGACGAAAAGCCCCCGGGCGCCAAGCTGCCAGAAGACAGGTTCGTATTCTTCCCAAAACCCGTTTGGATCATCAATAGATATCCGGTATCTGTTTCCCACCGCAGTAGGACGGACATCTGCTATGATGTGCTTGCCAATCGACCGCAGAGTAGTAGTGCCACTGCCGACCGCATCCATGCCATTGTCGATATGCAACTCGCCATACTGTTGAGCCACATGCTTCGTAAAGACTGTTCCCGCACCATTTCGATAATGTGCTGCCATCGCTGTACCGGCCTTTGCTTCAAGGGTCAATCCTTCATAAATCGAACCGCCATCATATGTATCGTAGTAAACTGCAACACGCCCCCCAGCCCCTGATCTTTGATAGTAGTTGTACACATCACCGCCGTTTGCCCGAATTGTGCCGCTGCCGTCAATAACACTGGCCTCAACCTGGATGCTGCCGCCGGCACCTCCGCCAAGGTAGCTGACACCATTGTTAAAGCTGAACGTATCATCAGCGCTCAAACTCCGGCCATCGGCGGCAATTGTTCCGTTCAAATTCAGAACAGGTACTGCAATATGCAAGGAACCTCCGCCTGCAGCTCCAGGCCACGAATTCCAACTGGTGCTGCCAAAATATTCTCTTACCCCGGACGATCCGCCGGGAAACCGGGGCTTGCGGAAATCACCATAAGCTTCAAAATTATCGGAATCACCGCCATGAACGCCACCATCGGCATCCATTCCATTCCGATTGAATGAGGCCGGAGGTGGTTCAACGGTCAATATTGCCCCTTGATCGATCCGCAAATGATCTTTAAGCTCAAAGGTGGATGTGTCGTAAGGAAAATCCGAAGTGCTTGCCGAAGTGCTTGCCGAAAAAACGGCATATGTGAAATTACCGCCCTCCAGTCCCGGACTATAGCTTTTGCCGCTTATAATCTCACTGAGCGTGACCTGAGATGCTCCTACGGCAAGAAAATAGTTTCCAGCAGTCAGTTCGATTTCTATCTGAAACAGAGATCCGGAAGCATTATCATTATGAAGAATAAGATCAGAACTATCGAGAGAGCCATCATCACGGTAAAGATAGATTTCCGCATCAAAGTAACTGGTAAATTCGATTGTATATTCCCCTGTCTCCGGAATTGTGAAATATCCACTAGGAACCGTGGTATAACTATACGTTGGGGTACTCCAAGAGTAACTTCTATAATAGTAACTATACACTTTGCCTGTTCCACGCAAATTAAAAGGAAAGTTTGGCGCAATTGACTGTTCATGAGTGGTCGTCCCAGGAATCACTACTTCACTACCACTCTCAATGTCGATACTGTTCAATTTAATGCTTGGATCCAGGATGGTTAGAACGGTTCCGTTTCTGACTACAACATTATTGAAGCTGAAAGAATTATCAGCCGTGGTATCGATGTCGATCACAAGAGTTTCCTGCCCCCAGAAGCCAACCGTTACTGTAAAATCGGCGGATGTCTTAACTCCATTACTGTCTTCTGCGGTTACTGTAATATTGACACTGTCCCCCTCAATTGCATATTCAGCTACAGGGACCAGGATCTTACCTTCAAGAGAATAACCGTCGTCACCAAAGATCTGTTCAATGAAAAATCCCCCTGGCACAGAGCCGGTAGCAGTTACCGTTACATTATTTATGCTGCCCAATTTTGAAGCATTGAACGAAACGGGAATAGCCTCACCGGCAGGAACATGCGCCGGCAAAGACTCCACAAACAAGTGCGGCGGCATACTGCTGGGACCTATCTTGGTCTTAAGCGGTTCAGATAAGTAGACATCTCCATTCTCCTCCCTTACAAGAATACGAAGATCATACTCACCAAAAGCGACATCAGGTGGGGTATAGGTCGGCAGCCGGAAGCTGAATGAATCTTGCTCCTGTGACCATGGTTTGGCGAGGGATTGTGCCATATCAAAATCGGCCAGAGCATAACCGGACAAAAGCATACCCGCCTGCTGAATCTCCTGCCCCACATAATTTTCGTTCTCAGGAGCCCAATCTCTCGGCAAGAGGAAAGCGCCGATATTCGACACATCCCGCCCGGCATCCTCGATAAGAACTTGCAAAGTCTTCGTCTCGCCAAGAGCCATCCTCTCAAAACTACTACTGTTCTGAATGGAGATTTGCGGTGCGGGATCAGGAACGATCTCGATGGGAACAACATGGGTGCTGACCGCTCCGCAATTACTGGTGACGGTAAATTCCAGTTCCGTCAGGCCGGTGCGCTGAATCGCGAGATAAGCGGCAGGATTGGCCAAGGTAAAATAGGCATTATCTACTGTATCTAATCTATATCCCAAGTGTGAACTTCTTCCTTCCAGATAATACTGCTCTGGAGAGACCGAAACTTCTTCCAACATGATCTTAAAATTTGCATAATCACTATAATCCCTTTCGACTGCGGCCTCGAATGATTGATATACGGGAAGCCTGTTAGAGATACCCAGCGATGATGATCCATCTCCCGCATATTCGGTTGCGACGTATAGATAGTAATCGCCTGCGGCTATATCTATTTCGTAGACGTTGCCCCCTTCAACCATCGCTACTTCATTTGTCCAGCCGGCTATACTATAAATTATCAATTTGCTGGTCACATCGCTGTTCTGGTGGTCAACCGTAAACCGATAAGTACCTTGCCTATCGACATGAAGGCCGAATGGCTTCTTAAATTCAGCTCTTACCTCAGAACCGCCTCCAATCGATTTATCAATTTTGTATTGATCATCTGACGCTGTGATATATTCACCGAGTTCGAGCATCGGCAAACCAACCGGAAAGGTCTCTGGCAACTGCAAATTATAGGTGATCGGGGCATTGCTCCACTCAACGGATGCAATACCCGAAGGAGAACTGGCCTTAATCGTTACCGGGGTGAAATTGGTAAAATCGCCCGTGGCAAGGTTATCGGAATTCCGGACATACAGAACCTCACCCTCTTGCGGCTTTACGGTTTCCACTGAAATGGAGCTGCAAGCAGGGGCGGAAGCAGCTTCGGTCACATTAAGGTTATAGTCTCTTGCTATCGACTCCCGCACGCCATCAAAGGTATGTTCAAGGACTTTAACGGTTAAGGTATGACTACCTATATCCCGATCACGTAAGATATAAACCCGGTTTATTTCCTGATAAGAAAGATTCAAATCGACCTTACGCCTGGGCAGATAGCGTTTAAAGATTTTCTGGGCCTGTTCCAACCGGACAGGGTCTATATTGCTGGAAGCTTCGCCACCCGAAGTGCCGCCGGCAGGGTCGGCATCGATTAGGATCGTTATCGACTGATCCCCCATGGTACCCATTACACCGCCCCATGCTATAAAAGGCTCAGGGAAATTGTTCGGGGGCCAATGCTGGTAATCATAGGTTGAAAAACGGGGGGCAACCGCAATTACATAATTACCGGCGGGCAGAAAAAGAGAATGGGAATAGCCATAAGTCTCATTTAATAGAACCTGGCCCCAATCGAACTCTCCCGATGCGATAACCCCGTAGACTTTTACCGCTACCTGAGAATTGTTGAAACCAATCTTGTAATAACCGGCTTCCTCGATCTCAAACCTCAGGAAGGACCATTCAACAAGGGCTCCCCAGTTATTAAAATTGAGACCGCTGTTATATTCAGGGATTAAAGTTTCACTATTAAAGACAGTGGCGGGATTTGGATCATAGAATGTCTCAACAACGTTAGGATTCACCTTTCTCTCCACTCCCAACCCAATGGCTGGATAGGGTGGAACAACCTTCTGCTGCAAGGGTTCCCCATCGAGCAAATACTGAACTTCAACATTATTGAATCCAGGATCCTGAACTACGAGTGGAATATCGAGTGCCTCACCAACTTGCATATCGAGGCTTTCAGGTATAGCCGGATCAACAATGGCAACAGTTTGCGGATCCGGTTCAACCGGAACCAGGACTTCCACAACTGTATTTTCATAAGTCCCCAGAGTATCCATTGTCACACTTATAATGCCCTGAATATCTGCCGGAACACCCTGGGTAAATGAAACTAAGAGCAAGGCGGGAAGATCCACAGCTTCATTTATTTCTGCAACTGTTATTTCAGCCCCCAGACTGAAATCCGCCGGCAAGTATGCTTCATAACTTCCCTGAAAATCCCCGGACACCAGTTCCGAACTGCTTGCGGGACTTAGCAACCGAGCCACGACACCCGGCAATGCCGGATCGGTCGAGACAGGCAGCTCACTGTAATCAGCCAAAATTCCGTCCTGCTTAACTATGGGAATATTTATCCCATCCACGGCGATTTTTTTGATGATAAACGGCACAGCATTTGTCACTTCAAGCCACACCCCGCCAGTATCGGAAGAAGCGTAGAGTTTTTGCGGTGTACTAGTCGGAGCAAGTCTGACAGGTATATCCTCTTCGTGAGACGGTAAGACGCTTAGAGGAGAACTTGCAGCAAAACCGGCCAAGGACGCAGAAATAGTCGTTTCACCATCACTTACAACCTGGAAAGCTCCATCCGTCAAAGGTTGAACAATAGCACTATCACCACTGCTGTAGGTTGTACCGAAACGCTCTTCGGTTACGTCGATCTGATAGGTTGCGCCGTCCACAGTCAGGTCGGCAGTGACCTGGAGATTGACAACGGGCGGACTTACTCGTGAGTAGGCCACCTCGATCGTTTCCGGGGCTACAGTAACGCCGGTTACCCAGGCTGCGAGATCGACATCCCCACCTGCATTATTGGGATCATTGTTGGTCTTTACCTCGAGACCGTCATCAACACCATCATTGTCACTATCAACTGCCAAAGGATCGGTCTGGTATTGCTTGACCTCCTCATAATCGGAGAGGCCGTCGCCATCCGAATCGCTGTTATCCAAAGCGGTACCCAGGGCCAATTCCTCGACATTGGTCAGGCCGTCGCCATCCTGGTCCTCATCGCCGTCGACAATACCATCGCCGTCGCTATCCATTTTAGTCGGATCAAGACCGAGGTTGATCTCCAATTCATTTAAGAGACCGTCGCCGTCAAAATCATGACCGGAAAGCAGGATACGGATGGTAATGGAATTTGCCACCCGAAGCGAAGCGCCTGAATAGTCCCCCGCAAGGGTCAGGGAAGCAAGCGTCCCGTCTTCAACACTGCCGGAGAAGTCCGGAGTCGTGAAGGCACCGGTCTCCCAGGCAAAGGGATAGGTTACGCCATCGAGATTAGCTTCGCCCGAAGTGATCTGTTGCCGATCGACTCCATCTCCGAAAAGGAGATCGATTGCCTTTTCGGTTCCGGCCAAAAGATAGGGCTGTCCCTGTTGCGGTATTGCAACCAGAGGGCTGCAGACTGTAAGATTCTGCACCAGCGGCTTATCTTCCGCCGCCACCCCAACCAGGGTGGATCCCGTCGTATCGACAGTGTAGCAGCTATTTAAGGCGATATTGTTTGCAGCGGTAAAGGAAACCGTGGCACCGTCGACCGCAACGGAACCGTCGACAACCGTCCCGTCAAGTTTGACCGATACAGGCGCACTGCCGGTCTCCTCCACTGCTTCCGTGAAATTAAGGACCAGCGGCGGATTGATATTATCGGTCACCGAAGCGAACTCGGTTTGACTGATTGCCGGCAGCATCTTCAGGAAGTTAAGATTAATGCTCGCCTGGACATTCAGTGATTCCGGGAGAGGATCGACAGCGGCCACGGAAATCGCAACCTCTTCGACGGTATCGTCGGTTACCGGCAGTTCGGCCATGCCGCGCTGCATATCCAAGGTAACGGTTCCGCTGTTTCCTTCGCTCTGGGCGTTTCCGGACAACGAAACATCGATCAAGAAGTTTGCATTACTTCGAACTCCAAAAGAATCAGACACGGTCGTGACAAGGTTGCCGTAACGGTCGGTCAAGATCAACTCGACGGTTGATGTTTCGCCGACTTCAAGACGTTCGGGATCACCGAGTTCCTTATTGGTCATGCCCTTTTGTGAAAAAGCCAGGCCATGAGGCGCCTCGGGAAGAACCCGAACGTTGATTACATCACTTTCCTCAAGCGGCGTTACCTCCAGACCGTCATGATCGTACATGGCGAAAAGGCCGCTGCCGTCGGCAAAGCTGATTGCGACCGGATAATCGTTCACTTTTTCGGCGGCTGAAACCGGGACGGTAGCCTTGCCGTTAATCAATCTAATGTCTGCCTGTTCAACATAATAGCCTTCATTATTCAACATCCTGGTAATGGTCAGATTATCGGCAAACCCGAAGTTGAAACCGGGATCAGGCATGGTCAGGGTGACTATTTCCTCATTGGCCGTATAGACCGGGTTATTGCCGCTGTCCAGAGCCTGGAGATCGAAAGTGAATACATGGCCGGCAACAACCGGGGAAACATGATCGAAGACCAGATGCTGAATCTCCCCGGTCAACAGTTCAAAATCGTGGATGCCGTAAACGCTGTCAAAGATAGCCAGGGAGGCCTGGACCCTGTATTCCCCGGCAGCCCGATCGGTATCGAAATCGAAGATCGCGTAGCCGTTTTGATCGGTAAGCGATGAGCCGAGAAGCATTTCATCATTGACGCCCGGCCCTGACTTTATGAACCAGTTGACTTCCTGCTCCGGTACCGGACGCGAGGCCGAATCAGTTACCAGGACCCGCAACGGCATCTGCTCGGCGACTTTAGCGAAATCGGGATTGACAGCCGGATCACCTCCGGCGACGAAACGGATCTCATTGGGGATCTGACTTAACGATACGGTGTGGACCCCGCTTTCGGCCATTTGGCCCAAGCCGTCCATCAACCTGAATTTAAAGCGGAATATATCCCCATTATTATCATCGGGTTGGGTCCGCATCGAAAAGCCCATACTGTCACCGGTAATTTGCCGTCTCTCGATTTCACTCGGCGATCCTGTTGTAACATCAATCACGGAGACAGCTAGATCTTGCATATTCCCGTCATCCGCCGAGGAAAAGCCTGAAATCTCCGCCCTGACCAATGAGCCGAAGAAACCATATTCGGGAGTGGATATTACCAGCGAGTTCCAATCGGGGGCGAGATCGGGGATTACGGTTATATCCTTGACCGTGCTGCTCCGCTGTCCCCGGATATCGGTAACCGTGACCTCCAATGGTTCAGTGACCTGGTTACCCAATCTCAGAGTCCTCAAATCAGGGATGACCAGGGAAGAGATGCTCTCGGTTCGGTTTTCTCCGCTGAATTCACGGCTTATCGTCTGCCCGTTCCAGAGCACATCGATCCGACTTATTCCCAAATCGTCAGTCGCATCGATCCGGACAGCAAAACCGTCCTGCTCCCTGACGCTTGTCTCACCATCGATTACCGGGGGATCGGGGAAATTATCCGTTTCAACCGTGACCGACTTGACAACCTCTCGAAGATTATCGGCCCCGTCCTGCGCGATAACCGTGTATGTATAAGTTGCACCGGATTGGGGATTTGCCTCCGCATATATCAAATCATTACCGCCGAAGGCCGCGCCGACAATAAGTCCGTCACGGTACAACAGGACCATCTCCACCCCGCTACCGGTATCGCTAGAAGTAACGACTACATTATAAGGTTGGCCGATAACGGGATGGCCGTTAATCAGCCGGCCATCAATATTGATCTCCGCCCTGGGCCTGAATGGGTCGGTCAACCGATTCAGCCTCTGCGGCACCGATTCCGTGAAGTTGCCATAGACATCAATGGCGCGCACCTTGAGATAATCGCCATCAACTTCAAGGGCGAAATTCTTATCAAGTACATACTCGGGACCATAATGGGTACCGATCAACTCATAGGACCCGGCCATGCTTTCGCTATAATAAAACTCAACCTGGGACACCGGCTGACTGCTGTTATGAACCAGAGCCCGCATTTCGAGAGGCCGGGGCAAATATTCATTGTCGGTGAGCAATTCTACGGTAAACAGATTGACCGGCAGACCTTCGCCCTGGAGCATCACCCGGCGAGCGGAGGACGAATGGACCTCCCCCCAGACCGTTTCGATCTCCGCGGCAATTTCGAAAGGTTGGCCGTTACGTAAATTTGCCGGCACGGAAACACTGGTAACAAAAGGCTGGACACTGGTGGCCGCAACAATTTTACCATTAACCCGGTATCTAACGCTGTTGATGCCTTCGGCTGATAATAATTGTAAAGGAATTGTTTCGGTTTGGACAAAAACCCTGTCAAATCTGGGTTTTATCAGGGCCGGAGATGAATCCATCGCCAGCAGGGACAGATCGTGCAAAGCCAGTCCGTATGCACCCTGCCCAATAAGCAGTTTGTTATGGCGTACCGCAAGGGAGGTAACTTTGTGTTTGGCGGTGAGAACGGCAACCGGGAGTTGCTGCCAGGCACTATCGGTTGAAATCCGGTATACATCGGCGCCCACCGCAACCCAAACCGCACCGGGCGCAAAAGTTATGGCATCGATATTCCCGGGCATGGGGATATAATCATCGTTTTGATCTACCAGGCGGAGGCGATGCAGGTTAATCCCATCGGCGTAACAAAGATAATCTCCGTCGGAAACGATAAGACGTAACGGTTCACCACTGTTGATGACCGGCCTGATCGCTACATTATTGATGTTTATGGGGAATTCCCCAACATCCACCCGGTAAACCGTACCGTTATCGGTACTGGCCAGAATAGTTTCTCCGCCGGCTGCCAAGGCAATGATGTTATTGCCCTGACTTATTGAAAATATGCTCACTTCTCCCGAGAGATCGCGCTTTCTGATGTAAAGGTCGGGACCGGCAGCGGCAACGACTTTGCTCTCGGAGACGGCAATATGTTCGAACGGAGCCCCTTTGAAAATAACAACTTCCGATTTTTTATTTTCATCAGGGGCAACTACCGCTTGCTGGTCATACTTCAGGAAATATTCAGCGGTATCGTATGCCGCTGCTTTAGTGATAGATGAAGTGTAAGCACCGGGATAAACTGCCTCTTGCCATCCATCGGTGATCCGTTCCAGATTAATGGCGCCGTATGAATCCGCGGCCGCCAGGTAACTTCCTTCACCAATACTTACATCGCGGACATTACCGCGCGGCCTTACGCTTTCGTAAAGTATTGCAGGAGTTCTCTCTTTACGGGTAAGGGCGAAAACACGGCTGTTTTCGCCGCCGATCCACAGTTTGCCTTCACTGATGATGGCTTCTCCCGCATCACTGCCAAGCGAAACGGAAAAAGAGCCTATCACTTCCGGGTTGCGCGGATCAAATATATCAAGAACCTTTATTTTTCCCGTGTCCGCGGATAAAGCCAGCAGATATCCTTGCAACATCAACAACCTGTCTGCCTGAACATCCAACTCAAACTGTTTGACCCAGGCAAAATCGTCGCTGATGACCCGAAGCTTGCCGGTGGTTTCTGAGACAAAGAGGTTTCCGGATGATTGAGCCACGGCGGTGAAGTTGCCGGTCTGACGGGAATTCACATTGAATTCTTCATTTACCAGCAGCATTTCTTCGCCGGTGATCACTACAAATCGGCCTTTTCTGGAACGGACCTCCCGTACTATGCCGCTTACCGGCACGGTCTTTACTTTTTCGAGAGCATTGCCTGAAATTGCAAACCCATGTAATTCCCCCGCGATCACCGCCAAAAGCCGGTCCGCGGACACGGCAAGATCCGTTACCTCGCCGCTCATGGGCATCCGGCTTAATTCCAGGAAATCATTTGTGGGATCAACAATTACCAGCCCGATATCCTTCAATGAAAGAATCAGCCTGTCGCCCAGGAAATCCAAGGCATTGATATATGTATCGAAGCTTACTTGCAGATTGTTATCGATGTCATACAGTGAGCGGCCGGAGGCAAACCACGCGTTGCCTACGGATGGCAAACCTTTCTGGAATTTCCGGGTGGCGGCCAATTCCGATAATTCAAAGGGGTTGATTACATGGATCTGTTTGGCGATTGTCTGGCTATTGCCCAAACCGTCGGAGACCGTGGCGGTCAAGACAAGCTCTTGGGTATCAAGGGAGACAAGATGGCTAACCCGCTGTTCTCCGGCCACAAGAAGATTACCCTGCCCATCCGAAAGAGCGAGCCTCGCTCCCATGCCTTCAGGAATTTGCGAGCCGATCCAGGCCTCAAGCAACGATCCGATCATGATCCGGTTGCCGACACCTTGTATTTCCACGGGCGGAATCCTCAACTCCGGGAAGAGCCGAATTCCCGTTTCAGCCTCGCTATAATAAAAATTGGGACCATAATAGGCCCGAACCCGGACAAATATATTCTCACGCTGTTCAATGTCCGGCAAACGCAAGTCCACTACTCCCCTCGACTCTGCCAGTAAACGTCGGTCGAGCAACTTTCTATTACTGTCAAGCAGGCAGATTTCAGTATATTTGAAAGCAAGACCGCTTTCTTGTGAAGCCCTGAATTCGACCGAGAGCATGGCCCCTTCGGTAAAAGACTCGTTAGGTGCCGGTTGAAAAAGATTTATTCCCTCGAGTTGCGGATCGTTGTCTACAAAAGTCAGATTGTGAGCAGCCATCTCAAAAGCGTCAACAACCACATTTAAGACTGCATCGGCCCCAGACTCTGGGATATCAAGCCACTGGAAGGATCGGAGCTCGGAACTGTTAGTGACCGGGCGTTCCTGCCCGCTAAATAGCACCTTGGCCTCATCGATCCTGGTGTCGGCGGAATAGATCAAAGTCGCCGGAACCCATCCACCATTGACTAATGAGGTGTTGTCTTCAGGCAATAATCGATCAATAACAGTACTAGAGGCAGTGTTTATATTCAGGACACTTTGATCGGTCCTTCCTCCCCGGTCTGTTCTGACAATTTTTATGTTTGACGAATCCAGCCCAATCCGCGATATAAACCACTGTTGCTTCCCTTCTCGCCAGACAGGTTGCGCTGGTAAAAATTGACCTGCATCGTTAAAGAACGCAATGCTCTCGCCACCTATGGTATCCGCCTCGATGACATTACCAACCAACATCCCCTGCGGTGTCTCAATTAAGGTCGGAGCAAATATGGCTGCCGGCGAAACTGCGATTGTGGAACGAACTACTATCGCGTCGGATTTATCTCCCGTCATTCTGCTGTAAAGCTTGTTGCCGCCAAATGCCAACCGATCGGAGCCGTCAGCCAATAGCCCCACAAGCTCATCATCACGATAGGCCCGCCAGGTTTGATCGGCAAAAGGTCCATCGGTCAGCAGCCAAATCAATTCGCCATCCGCAAAGGCGTGTAAGACCGGTCCGCCACAATCAATGGTGCTCAACTCAATTAAAGAGCCATCTTCCATGAGTTGGTAGCTGGTAACAAAGTTCTCCCGCCAGGTGATCAGGCGGTTACCCTTAACCAAGAACTCCTCCGCATCCGCCACGCCCGTATAGAATACTTCCTGCAACTCATAAAACGAGTCGCCGGAGACTCTATACACAGCCAAACCGGACTCGGTTAGGATAAAGAGCCGATCGGCATCCACCATGGCATCACGAACAGGCTCATTGATCAAGCGGCCGACAAAGGGGACAAAACCCCGATCGATCACCTGATAACCATCAAAAAGATTGCCATGGCGGGTAAACAGAATATTGCCGCTGACTCCGACAAAATCGCCCAATATTCTTTGTTTTACAGCAGCACCCAGTTCACCGCCAATTATTGGCCAGTACATTAGAGTACGATTACTTCCGTCCCTCTCCTGAGCCGCCAGGCCGCTGCCGGTAAATTTAAGCTGCTCAAGGGACCCTTTAAACTCGGTGTGCAGAACCTTGGCCTGATTCCGTAATATATAGCCGCCATTTCGCCTGTTTATTACCCAAAACAGGTCATTACCGCTCCCCGAAAGGGCGGGAACAACCGCCATATCGCCTGTAACATCATCAGCACTAGGAGAGGTGTAGAGATTAACAGCCTCCTCACTCAAATAAGCGGTCTTTGCGATACTTACATCACTCCGCTTCTCATTACCGGAACGGTCGCGCAGGACACCATGTAGCTGACTGACATCACCGGCATCATTCATCCCAACCATTTGAGGACCGGCATCTATTGTGATCCGTGTTATGTCGCCGTTTGGCGCCGGATCTTCAACTTCAACTTCGGAATCATCCGAGAAATCGGTCATTAAAGGAGGAGATCCCGCCTGCACCCAAAGCTGCGTGCCGGTCAGAACGGTCTTGGGCGGCAGAACCGTCATATTCAACTCTTCTTCGATGCCTGAATCCTGGAGAATATTGATAAAGCGGCGTGCGAAGAGGCTTCCTGCTTGCAGACGCAGGACCACGACGATATTTTCTTCCACCCGAGGCAATGTAACTTCATAGGAGAATCGCTCGAGACCGGTCTCATCCCGAACAATGGTAATTGGATCCGGATTGGCCGAATTATTCTCATCGCCGCCGATATCCATGAAGAGTTCGGCAGAGGGAAGATCGCGCATGACAACTTCCAGCGTGATTTTCTCTCCCTCATGGAACTTGGATCCGTCCCCGGGGGCAATTAGTTTTAACCCGGGTTCTCCCTCATTCTTATCAGTAGGTCGGACGGTAATTGAAGTTGGACTTACGGTTGAATCTATACTGCTATTGCCGTTAGGATCGAAAGCCCGGACCTTGATTGTCACCGGATCAAGATCCGTAGCGGTCAATTCGAACAGATTGGGATCTGCTAATTCCTGCCAGTCGCCGTCATTGACCGCCACTTCAACTTTTTCTATCCCATACCGGTCAAAAGACTTAATCAGAACATTAGTTTTTTCATTCAGGGGTATGATTGATCCATCCGGCGGTGAAACGATAGCCACATCAGGCGGGGTTTTGTCCAGGTAGAGGGTATAGGAGTAATCGGTATATTTCTTACCGGTAAACTTATACATGACCCGGACCCGCACCGGCACCTGGTTGCCGTAATTCGCCTCGATATCCTTGATTCTGGGGTTGAGGTAAGACATGCACGCCTTGGCGCCGTCAACCCCGCGATGAACCAGTTCGGTATCGTAAGTTTTATCGAAAACCTGCATTTCGGCCGAAATGAGCAGGTCCGTATCGCCGGACAAATCAACACAGATATCGGCCCGGGTCATTTCCTCGACTTCGGCGGGGACATTGTAAAAGGCGCTAAAATTAATTTCAGGAGCACGTACAGCCGCATCAAAGCGTTGTTCAAATGAATTCTGGCTTTCATCAATTGCCTTTACTTTAAAAGCAATAGCTGTATTTGCTTCATAAATAGGCAGCGAGAGCAGACCACCTGCCAAACTTTGCGGTGGACCGAAACTAATGCCGCCGTCCGTGGAGACCCGGGCTTCATAGCTAACCGCCCCCCTGTTGTCAATTGCACTGACCTTAAAGCCGTATTCCCTCCCCTTGGTCAATAACATTGCCGCGGTAACAGGCGCGCCGTCATTTACGCGCGCCATGGTGATGTTGCGCGGCGCCAGTGTATCTTCAGATCTAAAGGTATTTTGGTAGTTGCCATTACTCAAAAGGTATAGGATTGAATCTGCTGTAATATTGCCATGCAGATCCCGGATATCATTGATGCTGATCTCATAAATCCTGTTATGCTCGAGAGAAACCCCTAATTTGAGGCGCAAAGTTATGATATTGCCGGTGACCTCCAATTCGAACAGGCTGGAAACATCCTGCTCGGGACTGCCGCTATAGTCTTCATATTTACTGACCACCTTGAAACCACCGGCCGAAACCCCTTCACTGAAAGTTAAACGAAGCGGGTTGGTATAATTCAACATCTGAGGTTTCGCCTGCAACTTCGGACTGGTATCATCTACGCCGGTCAACAAAGTATCGACATATACCTCCTCATCGGTTTCCGCTTTTTGAACAACAATCCGGTATCTCTTGCCATCAGTTGTTCGAGGCGCGTTGAACCTGATAGTCCCGTCACCATATTGTATCGATTGGATTTCATTGGAATCGTTGGGAATAAAACCATTCTCGGCTTCAAACCAATGGACACGAATCTTTCCTTGGAATCCCCTGCCGGTAAGTGTTATTGACGTGCCGCCGGAATCACTGACAAAATCTGAACCACGGGCATTGTTTGTTGTAACAGAGTCGATTCCGAGACCTTCGGTCGCTACCAATGCCACGGGCAGTGAGGCTAACTGACCATTTTGCCCGACCGTAAGGCTGTAAAACCCTTCAGCTGATATCTTTTCCGTAAAATACAGTTCGGTGCCGCCGTCACTGACCGTCCAGTCGGAAATATCCAGATCATTAAGTCGAACAAATTGGGCCTGATCAAGCTGAGTGCCCCTGACCGTGAACTGAATATCCCGATCGGTTAAAACTGTTGCCGGCTCTAATCGCCTTATCTCAAAGGGGGTTAATCCAAAAATTTCCGCCCCTTGCACTATCCAGGGAAGGTCAACGTTTACCGCACCGCCATTGATGAGCGGCCGGGGTGGATTAAACAATGAAACCTCATAGGGCTCGCCGGTAAGATAACGATCGCCAATCACCCGGAAATTCAGATCTCGTCCGACCAGTTTAGTATCCCCGGCCAATAGATGATCGGCTGAATCGCGAACATCCAGAGACACATCTTCCCAGCCGAGGAGACCTCCGCCGACCTGGAGGGCGATCAAATCATTCTCGCCGGCAATTCGTCTTTCCGGTTTAAGGAATAAGGTGTTCCGCAGAGGAATATGCGCATTATGGTATGCGCCATTTGTCCATTCAACCATGTCCCCTGAAAAGCGAACATTATTAACGCCGATAAAACTGCTGCTACTCGCAATCGCGCTAATCCGGTTAAGTTTTAGATTGTCATCATTATCTTGAGGGAGGTCGACATCATACACGGCCAATCGGGGCACCCCATTTTCCGGGGCGACAAGGGCCAGCAGGTCGCCGGCGGTTGCGGCTTCGAGCAAACCAGACTTATTAATAACGCCCAAACTCCTGAACTGGCCTGTCGAAGCAATATTACCCAGCAGAGCCAGCTCCAATCGCTCCGAATCCCAAATCGCCATACGCTGTGGCGACACCTTTATCCGCTGGGCAAATGTCAGCTTATGCGTATAACTGGCGGCAACCGTCTGCAAACTGTTAAGAGATCTTGCTTCAACCGTATAATCCTTCAGAAGATAGAGATATTGGTCATCAACGGCATAGTCGTTGAAAGACTCATCCAACTCCTGCCAGTCAGCACCATATACCGACCCTGTTTTAATTGTGTTGTTATCGCTTGAAAGGAAAATGTTGCCGACTAAGTCGAGGCGAGAATGCTTAACCCCGGTGGGGTTGACAATTGTATTTATCAGTTTTGGACTATAAACATTGGTGATCTCATAAACAGCAAGTTCCTGGGAACTTCCAACCGAGAGGATCAGATAGTTTTCGGAGACGGCCAGGCTGTTAATTTTACCGCCAAGGTGAATTTCCGAAAGCAATAACGGGGAAAGACCGTCATGGGTGGAAAAGAGCTGCGCTTTTTGGTTATCCCCGACAAATAACAAGCTACCTGTTCTGTCATACAACAAACTCCCGTTTTCCACTTCGGACCTGTGCTGAAGAAACGATTCTAGCTCGATTTCCATGTCGCTATTAACAGCCACATCAGGACCAGCAGGAGTTCCAGGGCGGTTAGTAGCCACTATGGTCAACTTACCAAGGGTATCGAAAGGAGCCCGAAAGCTTACGGTGCGCGAGTCAACAATTGTAACTTCTTGAACGGGTTTGTCGTTAGCGGAAAATTGGGTCAAGGGTCCTAAACCGCCCCCCCGCACAGCGATATACTCTCCGGCGTTGAAAAGCAACCGGCGGTCGCCACTTGCCAGTTTACCGGTCAAAGGATTGAATTGACCTATTTCTTCAATGGCAGGATCCGCCACATAGGTAAACCGGGCCGCTTCAAATGCCCTTCTGGAATTGTTAGATACGGCTATTCCGACCAGACGATTTTCTTGTAACTCTTCCGATAGTGAGGGCAGGATAAATGCCAGCTCCGTTTCATTCCAACGCAAAATATTTTCATCCGGCACCCAAACACCGCCGATCTCAATAACCGAATCCTCACCAAAATTTTCGCCTGTAATAACAACTTCTTCTCCGCCCCGCCAACTTCCGTAGGCCGGGATCAGATCGTTTATGACCGGTTGCTTAAAGTCATTTGCTACGAAACGGAAACTGTAATCCCTGTCCAGTGATTGCCCATGGAGATCCTGCAGGACCGTGGAAACCCTGACGCGATACTCCTTATCATGTTCAAACGGGAAGATAGGACGAAAAAAGAGCCGCGTCCCTATATTGTTTACCTGGCTCGAAACTATGCCCTCTACAAATTCTCCCATCAAGGATACGGTAAAAAGACTTTCGCCGAACTCAAACAGCTGATCGGGATCGAGGATCCTGTTAAACTGAATCTCAACCGCTTGTTCGGACCACAAAAAGCCTCGTGGTTCGGGAACTTGCTCGACAACAGTGAGCTGGGTATTGGCTATGGTATTTAACCCTCCACCGAGCGGGCCAGGATTAACTCCTACTTCCAGGGGGTTCTCGGCGGGTTCCCCTTCGACATAGACATAGGCTGTTCCCGCGTAAAGGGCTCCTCGACCAAAAGCAATGGCATCAACAGCGCCTGTGACCGCGAAATAATTTTTTAGCCGGATATTTTCATGGAAACTATTATCCAACCAACTGCCAACGTCAAAAAGTTGTAAATCCCCCTGCCCTGCAGCGACATACAATGTCTGCCCATACAACATCATCCCACCGGCATGGATGTCTCCGGCTGACATGAGATAAGAGAGCTGCAATTGACCAACAGGATAAGTCTCATTATTATCCCTGACAGCATAAGCGACGACGGTGCCCATCTCACCGGTAGAAACGAGCAAGAGATCGTCTCGAACAAGGAAGGAAGCCGGCTTTATTCTATGCTCTCCGCGGTCGATAAGATTGACTTCGTTGGTAATCTCATAAAGACCGCTCATCAATTCAACAGTTATAAGCTTCGCTTCCGACGGCAAGGAAATCCACAACGAGTCACCAACGAGGACCAGTTCGTCAGGCATACCACCCAACTCGTCCTCCGACAGAGTTGCCAGCTCCATCAGATTCCTATCCGGCATGACTCGGAAAATGCTGACCCGATGCAAACTTGACACATATATAATGTCATCTTTAACCGCCAGATGATTGGCGGTATCAGGCAACTGTATATTGTTTAGCTGTATGGGATCAGCAGCAAGAGTAACATCGAAATGGTATAATCGATCCCCGCCTAGCAAGAAGAGATTTTCTCCGTCGAGAGCGATGTCGCGAAATCCATCGGGTGGCAAGGTGCCATTGAAATGGTAAGGCCATGTCGAACCGGCAATTTCTTTTTTGATAAGCTCCGGGTGAACCGGATCGGAAATATCAGACAGAACGAGTTGAGCTAGAGGAGTGGTAAGGTTGTCAAGCATCCTGCCCTCTCGATCCATGGGCTGGTAATGTCCTCCCGTAACTGCATAGAGGATCTGGTCTTTAACTATTATGCCTGTTACCGGGCTTGAACTATGATTATCCTGTGAAAGATCAACCGTACCGGTTGCTTTGTTGGCATAAAAATAACTTGAGGCCAGAACACTTTCCTCGTCCGGGAAAAGCTTGCTCTGTATCGACACGTTTGCAAATCCAAAACTTCCGGCTGGAGCACGCACCGTTAATTTGCTGCTGTTCAACAGCCGGAGATCGCCGGCTATCTCGCCGCCGAATTTGACTACAACATCGTTGTTAAACCCTACGCCGTACAAGGTGACTGTATTTCCACCTTCAGGCGGGCCACGATCCGGATCAACTTCCTGAAGAACCACGAACGGCTGAACAACAACGCCACCGTTGAGTATTGCGGTGACCCCGTCGCGACTGATGCTGACAGCCATTGCAGCAGTATCAAGGCTTACTAAAAGTTCTGGAACTTTAAGTTTGATTCTTCCTTCGGCAAGTTCAATGATATTTGTCTGGGGTACAACCGTGTCCCCGATCATAATTTTAAGAGCCCCGATATCCGCACCGAAGTTGCCGCCAACTATTTCGGCTGTTTCAGTGCCATCGCCATGGAAATAATGACCGATCGGTTTACCATCAGCCAAACGATATACGGATGCAATTTCAGGACGCACACCAGAGACCAACTCATATTTAATTGCAGCAGATGATAGCAGATGGTGGCCGTTTAACGAGGTCAGTTCAGTCGAAATTCTTAATTCAATCTCCCCGGTATAGGTAATATTTTCGTTAAAAGAGATGTCAACATACGCGCCTGTCAAGGTATTAGCGCCTGTTACAACAAAACTCTCAGCAGGGAGGAGCCCGCCGCCACTGTCAAACAACTTGATAGCGCTTTGCAATATCGCGTCATCGGTGTTTATCAGCTGATTCAGCTGGATGCGGATAGTTTCGCCATAGGTAATGACGCTGCCGGATGCGGGCACGATCGACGTTATAGCCAAATCAGGCGTCGGGGTATCCGTCAGACCCTGACCGGTTCCGATAAAAATTGCCCCCTGATTGGGAATAAGCTCGCTGGCGCCACTTCCTCCGGTTGATTGCCAATATACCGTCTGGTATTGCCCAAGCTCATTGGGCTGAAGAATAAGGTATTCATCACCGGTGGCAATAGCTATTTGCCCGTTTTGCACGGCAAGAGAAGCATCCGTCAGACCTCCGGACAACCCTCCGCGCTCTATCTCCTGAATCGTATATACGTTTGCATCGGTCGGATCTTCAAAAACAACGAGATGCAGTGAACCTTCCCGATTCAATAGTACATACAGGGAATCATTCCACCATTGGATATCCACGGGCTGCCCGGATAACTCATCGCCTGCAAAAACAATAGTTGAATACCCGAGAGGCTGGTCCAGTTCAGGATCATTCACATCATAAAAGCGGATAATGCCTCCACCCATTGGATCTGCTACCGACATTGCCAAAACAGCTTTTTTTCTATTCAAGTCAACATCGGTCGCAGTGTGGCCGGGTATCCCCATATTACCTAAAATATGAGGCCGCCCAATATCACTTATATCAACCAAAACAAGTCCATCACTGCCAGCGGCAAGATAGGCGATGTTGCCGTATGTGACCAAACCGGTAACAGGTTGATCCGTTCGCACCTGGGACAACCGGATTGGTCGATCCCAAATTGCGATATCATAGATCTCGATTCCGCTTCTCATAAGGAATCGGTTGTCCTTACTGGGGTCTCGACCGGCTTTGACACCTACAAAAAGCTTATCGCCAACGGTTTCGGCAGCACCGATTACCATGGGAGGATAATTGGGTAGATCAATCCCTCTGCCCGCCGGCATAAGATAAGAAAACCGTCCCGCATGTATCTCTTTACCCGCCATTTCCAGGAAAACATCATAAAGATCGGGCGCAACAACCCCGGGCAGCACGAAACGGAAAGTTTGTAAATCAATAACATCATCTTTAAGATCAGAAACAAAAACGCCTTCATCTATTTCCAGGGTCCTTATCTCATGGCCTCGCAACGAACGGAGAATCACCTTGGCCCCCGGCAAAATAGCCGAATTACTGGCGCTAATCTTTACATTCAATCCCCCCTCCATTGGACCGGATTCGGGAGTAATCGCAAAATCAACCAGATCAAGTTCGGCGCCAATAATTATCGCGCCGGCGTATCTTGCTCCAAGTTCTCCGTCAATCACTCTTAAGTGATGCTGTCCAAGCGGCAGATTGAGCAATTCGACACTTCCCGCGGGTAGGCGTAGAGTATTTTCGTCTATCCATTCCGGTGTCATTTCATAGTGGTCTACATAAACCTTAATCTCCGCGGAATTGACAAAACCGCTGCCTCTTATAATAATTTCCTGATTATCTCCCTGATGAAAAATTCCGCCCTCAACCGACGTAATAACTGGCCGAACACTTCCGGCCGCAGCCGCCTCAACATGCCCGACAAAAGGTCTCCACAAATTGGTGCTGCGCAAGTTCCTGGCATCTTCAATTCGTATCGCGTATTCAACACCCTCTTCACGAGAAAAAGAAACCGCGTACTCTAAAGAAGATTCCTCAATGGGCTCGTTAGCGGATATTGATACAGGAATTGTTTCACCCGTATCAACTCGGGTAACAATTACATTGCCGGGTTCAGTGACGGAAGCGATGGTGACATATTCGTTAAAGGTAACTATGTAATCTTCATTATCCGCTATGTATTCTCCCTCTGGGATCGAACTTTCTACGACGAAGGAGCCCGGTAAGTCGAAAACCGAAAGACCTGAGCCGTTTGAGACAGTTAACAGCCTGCCTTTGAAATAATCAGCGGCTTGCATGATCTCATTGTTGCCGGCGGATACAATATAGGGCTGCATCGGCTCGGCAATATCAATTACGATAAGTCCGCCGCCATCCGCGGAAGCAAAAATGAGATTACCCATTTGCCGGAGCCGAACGCCACTGCCGGCATTACTTTGAAGGTTCGAGTCAAACTCAACCCGCACTCTTTCTTCGGGGCGTTCTTTAGGGAATATCTCAATGCCGTCACTTCCAAGCGCGGCGATCAAATAATCACCGTAACTAACCAGATCGCGAACATTGTTGTCGAATTGGTATTGATAGGTAAGAACATTATCATAAAGGTTTACTGTATAAACCGTATCACCTTGAGGTTCTTCCGTGGACGCACCGGGAGCGGTATCGACAGGCTGCCGCCCACTTATCATCCGGCTGCCTGAGCAGGGGTTCCATAGTAGGCCACTTTGCCGACCGCCGGCAAAAAGCCAGTCTCCGTCGGTTATAACTACATTACCGCCTTTGATTCCATCGCCATATCCATCTTGGAGGGGACCGATATAAACAGGATCATCCTCGACCATGTAGTTTGCCTGTTCAATCCGACCCCCAAAAATCCCATCGGTACAATAACTACATGGTTCTTCAGGAATCTCGCAGTCTGGTGCAACCCCTGCCCGTGCGGCAAAAGCGACATAGCCCTGCTTATTAATATCTCCGACATGCATTCCTTCGGACTCATCAAGAATCTGGGAGATAACCTGAAGGCCGTTCTGCTCATCCAGATTCAAACGGGAAACACCGCCGCTGCCGCTTGCAACATAAAGTCGTTTACGCGGTATGCCATCTTCAAACTCTTTGACCGGTCTCACCCTGATAGAATCATAGCCTGTGGCAAGAACATGGTTATCGAGTTGACCCAGCCGGGCCTGCTCTTCAGGCGACATGGCCTCATTAGACAGCCCCAATTCACCTAAAAGCATTTTCGCGGCCAGGCTCTGGTATTCCAGAAAACGACTGATCTGCTCCCTGCCCTTATCACCGCTCGGCAATGTTGAAACTCCCCCGACAAGTAACGGCTGGGTCGGATTCTGGATATCGAATGTTGCCGCACGAATGGAATCGGGCAGCGGCACACCCTCGAAATACTGTTCAGAACGGTTTTCAAAAAAATAACCGCCGTTGGTTATTGCTACGCCTGTTTCCTGATCGACAAAAATATCCGTGGGAGCGAAACCAACACTTTGCGAGGCAAGTCGCTTGAGACCATAACCGAAACCGTCATCACCGAGCAGGGCAGTTCGATTTCCGTAGCGATCTTCGCCATGTACATCATTGCGACCCACTCTGCCGCCCGGCGAAACAATTTGCAGGTGTTCCGAGGAGAAAACCCGAATGGCCCTGACCGGCACATCGCCAATCAGTATCTTGAGCCCCTCCATGACAGTGTTGCCGGGCTCGAATCCTTTACCGTATATCGAAACGGTGGTGCCGCCATTCCATGGCCCCCAGCTTGGAGTCAGAGTCTCAAATTCGATCGGCTCATCAACCATCAAGCCGCCATAAAGGGTGAGGCTTTCCCATATTCCGTCTTTCTCCAGCAGGACGGTAACGTCAAACTGTCCGGCCACCTCTATAGGCGGGACGTTGGCCGTAATAATGGCAGCCCGTTCTTCAGCATCGTTGGACTCAATCTTGAGAATATCCGCTGCGATATTACTCACATAGACCTTCACCCGAGCTGGATCCAAAGGAATACCCAGACCGGAAACCTTTATTTCTTTACTTTTGCCGGCAGAAATTCTTCGCGGCACAACGGAATCAAGTTTCAGAATATCCGGTCTACCGCCACGGAAGATAAGCTGGAATTTCTGGTCTTGCCGCAATGAATACAGTTCAATATGTACGTCATTCGTCAGCGGCTTGATCACTTTCACTCCGGCCCTGGCAAGGACGGTCAAGTTATCTCCGACAGCCAGACCATGACCCGGCAGAATGTTTATGATGGCATCATTATTGATGATATCGACTTCGGTTGCCACGGGATCATCATCAGGACCGAGTATCCGGAAATGATTCAGGTTTTCAGGCCAGAGATCAATGTCTTTATTGAAACGAAGCCTGACAACCAACTTGCCTTCAGCGTCATAATCAAGAATGTAATTCCGGGGGTCGATGCTGAAAATCTTGAGCACGACGTCAGCAGTTAACTGAATTGCGGAATCTCCACCGGCAATAGCCGAATAATCATCGGCTAGAACAGTATGAATGGAATTCCCAGCCATAACTTCCATGCCCTGGGTGACTTGAGGCAGATAAGGATCCGTTACATCAACGGTGGCCAGACCTTTATCGCCAAGGGCAAGATAGGCGGTATTACCGTTGACATCCACGTCAAAAACAAAACCTATATCGTTAACCCTGGAAATTATCACCGGATTCCCGGGATCAGATATATCTACAATAACCAAACCGTTGTTGCCGGCGGCGAGATAAGCCTTGTCCCCAACAACAACCACGCGGCTGGCAGGGATTTTCACCGTGCCCACAACCTGGAAACCTTGGCCCACATTTTGTTCGATCAAATAAAAGGCGCCGCTCCCGGGATCATTCTCGTTAATAAGTTTATTTTCCTTCACCGAGAAACTGCCGGACACTACCGCGTACAAATCGGGAAGTCCGGCAGGCCGCGCCACTCTTGTCACATCAAGGGCCGAATGCTGGTCCGGCAATGTAAAATGACTGGTCAGGTACGTCTTGGTTGCCAGATAAATATCAACCAGACCGATACCACGATCACCCATGGCGATAACCGCCCTGTTGTTCTCCGCCTCAATACCGCGAGCCAGGCTGGAAAATAGCGGCAGAGTTGAAATAATCGTTGAATTGGCGACATCAAACGAGTCAAAACCTATTACATATAGATTGCCACCGGCACCCGTTGCCAGCACTCTGTCCACACCACGTTCAAAATAGGTGTCAACACCCAAAGCTGTTTCACCCAGTGGGACAAAAGACAACAACCGATCATCCTTACCGTCGCCATTCAAATCTATTTTTTCCCGGAGATCATCGGGATTCAGAGGGTGCTCGGCATTTGCCGTAAAAGTTGAGGCATCAACGTTATAGATACCGACACCACCGCTTTCGGCCGTAATAAGGAAAACCCCGGTAGGATCGAGAGTCGCGTCATAAATCATGCGACTTTCAATGTTCGCTTGGGCCGGTTGCTGATATTCAAAAGCTGCAGGCATAGTTTCGGATTGGCCTGAATCAAGAGTAACCGTGACATCAGCAAGACCAAGCCTTCCTGCCGGCGTTTTGACCTCAAGCGTTTCACCGTCCAAAACTTTGATATCTTGCTCAGAAACCGGAATACCACCAAAATAGACCTTTACTCGGGCTAAGCCGGGGCGGAATCCCAGGCCCTTGATAATCGTCTCTGTTCCACCATTGACAGACCCTTGCGCCGGATTTATCGAAACAAGCGACAGTGGTTCGACATACTGTACAGCGCCAAACAGACTGTCGGCACCACCGCTTTGGTTGTTTACCAGAAGATCGGCCGGACCAGCGACATTGGCCGGCGCTTCAATAACATATTTAGTCAACCCTCCGCCCATAACTTCAGGATCTATCAAACCGGAAATCGGGGCTACATTCCCGCCAATCAGGAAGACAGGATCAACCGCATTTTTCACAACCACGGTCAACTCAGCCCCGGAGGTTTCTACTATAGATGGCTTAACGGACTCAATTTCCGGCAGCGGAGCAGCATCAAAACCTGTTTTGAATTCAATCACATGGTCGAACAGCCCCTGAGTCCTTCGGCTCCCCAATTTACCGGTCATGATTATTTTGTAGGCGGCATTTGGTTCGAGAAGCGAATTGGTATCCAACAAAATTCGTCTCGGGTTTTGATCGTCATTCAGCAAATCAAACGATACAGGCGCCCCAGTCTCCGTGCCATCGACAAGCACCATGTCTAGATACGGACGGATAAACTCATCCAGTATCATGTTCTCCGGCACGGCAAGTTCCTGATTGAAAGTCAAGGAAATCAAGCTATCCGTCGGCACCCCGGCAGCTCCATGAGCCGGTTCCGACTTGGCTAAATCGAGAATCATCGTGTCGATCAGCTTCAAATGCTTCTCAGTGCCAAGGATAAGAACACCATCATCCGTGAGCAGGGAACTTCGTAACCCCTCATGCATGTCCAGCTTGACGGCATCAAGCAGAGAAATTTCATCCGGCCTGCTGGTGTCAAAAAGCGGAAAATATCCAGCGATACTGCTGTTGCCCGCAACAGTTACCTGGCTGAAAACCTCTTGGGTGGTTCCCGGCAAGGAGAACCCATTTGGCAGATATTGACCAATCCGCCGTATATGATGGGGAACAGAGGCATCAAACAACCCAAATCCCAGTGCCTTTCCGTTGCTGTGAGCAATCATTGTCCGTCCCTTCATGGGACTTGCCAGGCTGTCGAGTCCGCTTTCCCCTACCTGCGGCATTGACGGTTTGCCTATATCGAAGACATAGCGATGTCTTCCCGAAACGTGCAGTAATTCACCTACTATTTCAATTTTGGCAGGATCCAAAGAATATTCAAGGCCGTCAACACGACCCTTGCGCAGGACGCGGATGACAGCCGGTTTGGTCGGTTCCGCCAGACTTATTACGGCAACACCATCCACGGGACTTGCGGCAAAAAGCAAATTGTCTTTGACCGCAAGGTCCACAGGCGCCTGTTCAAAATTGAGGGGGAGAGCGTAGAGTATGTCCCGGTCCTTCCCTTCGGGCTGCACAATTCCGCCCTGGCCCGGCATCCTGTCCTCCCGGTCATATACCAGTATCCAGTTCCTATCCTCATATGGAACGGTCAAATAATTTGCATGTGCACCACCGGCAGAAACATAGAGATGTTTTTTCGCTAGCACCATTGCGTGGGGGACAAGCGCCTGGGAGAGATTGTAGTAGCCAAGACCGTGCATGGGCGCTGCATTACCAAGCTCGTCCCGCACATAATGCACCAGAGAGAGCCATCCCGGCGAAGTGGTTTGATGAAATTCTTCCTGACTTGCCGCCCCTAGCCCGTCACGCATCTTATCATCACCCTGACCAAGGACATATATCAGGCCCATATCGGTATCAACGGCAACATCGACAAGACTTCCGGGCGGCAACTTCAATGGATCGGGTATGAAAGTTGTTCCAGGATCAAAAACATCGGTCTCGAGCTGGCGGTCAACCTGCAGCTTGCCATAGAAGAGAGCGTTGGGCAGATAGTATCTTCTGCCCTCTCCATCACGAACATCAACATCCACAAAACCTCGATATGACTCACCGAAGTCCGGGACAATCCAGAACATTTTTTCCGCGCTGTAGAGTGTCAGTCTGTCATCATCCACAGGAATTTCCACAGCTGTTTCTGGTTTGCCACTCTGATAAGCGCGCATCACAACGCTATTGCTAAACCCGTATCCGACCACCTCAACACGATCACCCTGACCAGCCTGAGACACCCTGACAACGGCCGGGTTGATAAACGAAATCTGCAGTATGTCCACATAGGTAAAGGCGCCGATGACGATATCGTCAAGACCGCTTTCAGCAACAACGCGAACGGCGGCAGGACCAGCGTAGTTGGGAACGGTTCTGGCCTTGATCCGGTCAAATGGCTCGCCTGACTGGCCGGCAGGAATGACCTCATCGACAACCAGCTTTTGTCCTCCCAGATAAAGGGTCGGGTTCGTTCCGAAATTAACACCGGAAACGGCTATTGGTGTGTTGCCCTCAATGGAACCATGAGCAGGAACCACACTATAGATATCCGGAGCCGGCTCACTGCCTGCGACGGACGTGTAGAAACTGAAGGTATAATCGCTCGGCATTGGCAGACCGGACATTGGCGCTAGGCCGCCTTTGATAGTGACGTAATACTGTGTATTATCGAGTAACTCAGAGCCATCCTTAAGATGCAACTCTATAAACCGGTATGATGGCGCACCGTTGCGTTCGCCAAAGGAAATATCAAAAAGGTCGGTTACGGCCTGACCGAACCGCGGATCGGCATCGAGTTCGTAAACCTCCACATAATCAGCCAGATTTGTCGCCGCCGGCAGAACACCGGACATTTCAACGGTAATCGCATCCATCAATGTGGAAACATTGTTCTCCTGCATATACGGGGCATGACTCAAGACAGACAGCGCAGGAAGTTCAAGCCGGACAATGCCCTGCTTGGCAGCAGCCACCTGCAGTCCGCCACGGGCGACAACCAGCCCGCGTCCACCGATATCAGTCGTCCCTGCCTGCCTATGCGTAACGGCTGGGACAGTGCTGTCCCAGGAAGCCTCATCCAATGAGTTAAGGTCTATTACTTCGACAATGGCCTGGGCAGGATTGTCCTCCTGGTCAGAATAATGGACGGTAGCGTAAGCCTTGCCGCCTGCAACAGTCACGTCGTAAACCCCGTCAGCCACAAGGTCCTTACGGGCCGGTTTGAGTTCAACCGTCCGTTCCAGGACAGGCTGATAGGGATCGCTGACATCGATAACATTGAGCTGCGAAACAAAACCATCGCCGGACATATCGGCCACATACAATGTCCCACCTTCCAGGAACAATCTATTGGCAATCCCGAGGGTATCGAGTTTGGCTACAATGGGCATTGAGGGATCCATAATATCGGCCACAACAATCCCTTCATGTGAAGCAGCGATGATTGCGTAGTTGTCTTTGATAACGACATCGCGCGAATAGCCATTTGGCTTGATATAACCAACATGGTAAGGCGCCCCGAGGTTTGAGATATCAATCGCCTGGATTCCGCCATTGCCGTTGGCGACAAGGACCAGATCATCCAGCCGGGCGACTCCGGATACAGTAGGATAGGGCATGTCGACACGGCCATTAAGGAGATACGGCAAACCGAATTGATTGTCACCGTTGACAACAGTGTAAATCAACAATTCGCCTGCACCGTTTTCAAGATAGACCCCGCCTGTCTCAGGCTCTATTTCGATAGTACTCTTTAGACTTGCGGCAAACCCTCCCAGCCTTACACCTGAATCTGCAAAAGATCCCGGCAACCCGGATTTACCGGCCAGAACAAAATCGGCATCAGCATGTATTTCGGTAATCGTGCCGAGGAAAATCTCCGAAGCACCGTTCATCAACTCGGAATACAGGTAATATTTTCCTGCACCGTTGTTCCCTTGCTCTTTCGTATTTTCATCGGCGATAAATAAGCCCGTCACAGGAGGAGGCTCAGGATGATCCGGGTCGTCAAAATCAGGGTTGATATATTCCGGATATATCAGATTACCGATGCCGGGTTCATAGCGTAACGGGTCATGACTTGACCATGCCGCCACAAAGGCACCAGTCCGGTCGGTTGATTGGTATTGATCAACCGCGGAATAGTAGACCGTCTCCGCAAGGCTTTCAGCCCCGGTTGCCGGGAGCAGAAAACGCTGCTCGCTAACCGGAAGGCCGATTTCATGCTCGGTTTCTTTGATAACGGTATGGTTCGGGGTCGAAGCACGCGTTATGGAACGGACCCTTTCGTTCGGATGGTCGCCACGCTTGAAGATGTTGCCATTTACAAACTTTCCTTGATAAATATAGTAATGATTGTCCGGGTCACTCGAGTATTTCCCAGGAGTTGAATCATCCCTGAACAGCTCGATTTCTTCTTCCGCAACCACTTCCCAATCGACAACGTCATTACCCAAAACTTCTCTGACAAATTTCATATAAACACGGCGGTCCGCTTCAACGCCGATGTCCTCAACGGCAACAATCGCATTGATTGTCTTGCCTGCCGTCAGAATATCTCCCTGGATCGGCGATAGAACAGATACTTTCGGGGCAACGGTATCTTCAATTTTACCAACACGGACAGTTTGCGACCTGCCGGTGTGTCCCATAACGTCATGAGCGACAGCGTAAATAACGAAACCCTTGGCGCCGTCAGGCGGAGTGATCAGCGCCCGGTAGACATGGCCTTGGGCGGCAGAACCGGATACATCCGACCATGAATTGTACTCGGTCTGAATCGGCACTTCGTTGACATAAAAGACAACCCGGTCAATGCCGTCAATGCCCAGATCATCGATCGCCTCGACAAAGACCTCAATATCCTGGCCGTCGATGATCACCGATTCATCATTATCCGGTTTGATAATGTTTGCCGTAGGCGGTTGGTCCGCCTCGATGGTAAGTTCGCGAGCCGCTGAAAGCGGCGACTCATAACCGTCAACATCAATTGCTTCGGCTTTAAAACTGATGATCTCGCCGACCTTGCCGACCGGGACTTTGACGTGGAACTGGAAAGGAGCCGCTTCATCCTGCCCGACTTTCTCATAGGTAAGCGCTTCCGGCGAACCGACAGCTTGATACAACCTGACCGCATCAACCCCAACCTCCCGGTCGGCGGCAATTACATTAACGACTATCCCGCGGCCTTCAGTGATTTCGACTAAGGTATCGCCAAGATTATAGCCACGGAAATCAAGCACCTGAATCTTACGAACTTCCGGCGGCTGATTACGAACCAGAGTAACCGGGCGGGAGGTTTGGCTCTTGTTGCCCGCACCGTCTTGAGCGGAAAAGCGGATGAGTAGGGCGAGCTGATCAACACCCTGTACCGCCGCCTCCTGCCCAAGATATTCCTCGATCTTCTTGACAGCCAAACTGCCGTTAAAGGGCGGCGCAAACATCAGACGGCGGGCCACTTCCTCTTGATCATCAAAGGTCCCGTCCTGATTCTTGTCAACGAACATGGTTACCTGCGCCGTACTCACACGCACGTTGTCCGTTATTTCCAACGCAAAATCGAGCGAACGGGCCTCAACCACGGTAGCGCCTTGTTCAGCCGGGGCCATGACTACGATATCGGGCGCATCGACATCCTTTGCAACATGTACCGTGGTTGACCTTGATGTATGCACTGTCCTGGCATTGCCCAAAGGCCTGATTTCGGTCGTACTTGCCGTTAAGGCAAGATCTTTGCCTGCCTGTCCGTAAGGAATTTCTACCAGGAATTCATAAGGATAACCGGTATCGGTAAAGGATCTGTCACCATTGATCAAGCCGCCAACATTCATAACAACACGATCTATGCCGATATCGTCGACCGCATTGACCTGAACGAGGAGATAATCTCCTTCAATAATCTCATCATTATCAACCGGCTGGCCGACTGCCACAACCGGCGGCTGGTCTTGGACGATCTCGAGATTGATGTCTTCAACGGCACGATGTTTGTCCAGATCACCGTACTTGACACCGTAACTGTCAATAGCCTCTACGTGAAGCCGCATGGTATTATTGACGGCGACTGCGGGATCAAAGGCTGGAACGTTGACCTGGAACTGATAGGGAGGCTGCCTGAGCAGGATATTATAAATTTCAGTATTGCCATCGCCTACTGCCGCCACAAGCCGCAAGGAATCGATGCCCACATCATCAAAGCTGTTGACGTTAACGACCAGGGGGCTGCCTTCGACTACTTTGGCGCCCGGCAAAGGCGCGGCGATATCGACAACAGGCCGCTCATCCGACCTTACGGGATAGCTTACCTCTTTTGATCTGATATTTCCGGAGGCATCACTCGCGGTGACCTTGACCCAGAGATCATACAGAACATCCCCGGTCAGGTTGAAGTCCGGATTCTCGATCATAATCTTGGTGGCGATATCAATAAGGCGATCCGTATGGACGAGTTGCTTAAACTCCGGTGTATCGATATTCACCGTAGTTATGGGTTCATGATCCTTTTCAGCTATTCCCGTTACCGACCGAAACGGGGTGGCATAGGCAGTACGATAATAGGTACCGGCGGCATCGCGAGCTCCGTAAGCGAGATATGCCGCCATTTGCTCGACTTTGACATTGTCATAACCACGGAATCCCAGGGTGAAATCCGAGGCTTCAGGCGGACCGAACCCTGCCTCCGGCCGGGTAATTGCAACTTCAGGATTAATTTCATCGGCAGCACCGAAGAAAGATATTTCATGGCGTCCAACGGCGTTATCGGAATCTAGAACCAACGCCGTAATCGTCACAACTTCATTGGCACGAATGAGTCCTGAAGGTACAGACATAACCAACGCAACCTGTTTGGCATAAGGGCTGCTCCGCAAGCCATATTCATTGGCCATTTCCACGGAATAATTCTGCTCAATGCTATCATACATCGAGGCAAAACCTTGTGTAACCGCACCTATCCCCCCGATGGCATTGGCGTCGCTGATCTGATCGCTGACTTCCTGAACCGGAAGTCTTATCCCATTAGCATAAACTTCAATTTGGTTTTTACCCAGAAGACGATCATCGGTGGCAACGACACCGACCTTGATCGTAAAGGTGCCCGCAACGATATACTGGTCCTGAGCCGGTGCCGTAACTCGAATTTCAGGAGCCATATTACTCAAGGGATGAATAAGAATGGTCCGACTCGTCTCATGTCCCGAATTATCGCGAACAACTAAATCATATTCAGTTGGTTCCACATGCTGAAACACCAAGATGGCCGATACAGAGTCCGACGTCTGAGGCTGGCTTGGACAACTTGTGCCGTATGTTTTGCGAAACTCCTCTATCTGCTGCCCAACACGATCACGTCGGTAAATAACATATTCTTCTAGTTCCGCATCATCGGCCAAGGAAACATCAAGCCGGAACTCTTCACCTGACCGCACCCAGAACTCGCCATAGTTGAGACGCTCAGGCTTGTCATAGACTTTCCGGAATATGCCATCCACCTTGTACGAGGCAAACTGCCTCATTGTAAGTTGAGGGCGCTCGTTTTCGTTAATCGGGAATGTCATTAATTCTGTTCGGGTGGTGCCGCTATGGTCTTCGACCACGGCCATGAGTTCAAGTTCACCGCCGGTATAATCATGCGGCACCTGATAGTGCATGGTATAATTCTCAATCCCATATACACCGCCGACCTCGTAAATCAATTTGTCCCTGTTCTCAAAAATCTTCAGATTCTTGTAGCCGCCGGCATTGTCCGAAATCCTCATTTTTATATCAAATCGCTGCCGAGCAACCACGGGCATACCATTGGCGGGAGAATCAAAGTCAATCGATGGCGGTTCCTGGTCGATATAAGCCGCACGCTCCGAGAGTACCGGCAGCAACTGCGGACCACGTTCACTCGAAAACCGATCCACCCCATGAGCCAACACCCGTACATTATTTATGTCGTATTGGACTGGAACGCGCAATTTTGTGCCTTGACTCTTGATAGCTACCGCAGAAGAGACAGACCCCAGAGCAGTCAAAAAGGCGATGTCCTCACCGTCCTGAATAAAAACCGTGAATTGAGGCTGGCCCGCAGTGTCCCTTATTCCGCTGGAAGCATTATATTGATTAATTCGGCTTATGTTTTTTGCATCGAAACGGAGGCTCTGGATAAAGGTCTGCACTGTATTATCGTTCGAATCGATGACTTCAGGGACAATTACTACCGAATTCACACTGTTACCGGTCAATGTATCCCAAGGAATGCCGGTCGGGTCAGTAATTTCAATTTCTTCACTTACCGCCCCGCAAGAAGACTCTTTATTGATAGTTAATCGATACGAGACAGTGTGGGCCGGGCCAAAATCAAGTTTCAGACTTTTTCCCACATTTTGCGGGTCAGGCCACACTTGCATGCTGGAATCGCCCAAGGCTTCTAGGTAAGCCCGATCACCGATTAACACCCGACCGGGAATCCGATCTGCATCTGTGTAAGGAAATCGTATATAAGGGGTATAGACTTCCTGCCCATTTTCATCTTTCACATGGGTATATCCGTAAGCATCTCCACGGATATCCGGATTATCCAAACCGTTCAGCGAAGTATAGACGGAGAAAAATTTAAGCGGGGCATTGGCTGCTGCATAATCATCATCGACCCTTATAGTCTGAAATGCTAAAGCGCCTTTGATTAAATCGCTTTCCGGCACCGGATCGATTACCGACAATGTGGGAGCATTATCAGTTAATACACGAACTATTTTGGCATACCGAGCTTCATTACCAGAAGCATCCACGGCTTCCACAATCAAGGTAAACCGATTTTCTCCTTCGGCCGAAGGATCATAGCCGGACAAATCTATCTCGGCATCATTCACATTGACGGCAGCAACGTTCAGGCCTGTTTCTTCAGCAAGGATGTTGAGTGGAGAATCGTCAACAAACACCTTGTAAGCTGCAATCGCGACATTATCTAATATGCTGATTTTAGCCGTAAGCGGCTGTCTTTCATAAACCTCATTGCCCGGCTCAAGAACCTTAATCAAAGGAGCTTCTTCATCCGCCGGTTCAGGAATGATCGTCATCTCCACGCCAGGGGTCTGTTCTATGTTTATGCCATAATCACCTGCCTTGATCGAAAAAGTATACTTTTCATTCAAGTGATCGAGAAAAGATTCAGGAATCTTAATAACCCCGTTACAGGTCATATAAAAACGTTGCCCGACAACTACCGTGCCGAACGAATTCGGATTCGCGGCTTCTATGGTTTCAACACGATCAGTTCTGGAAAAGCTTTGCCATTCAATCGGTACTTCAAATCCATTTTCATCGGTCAGAACCGGAATCACGTCACCGATATAGAGGTTGTCGCTTCCACCACCGCTGACTTTAAATGTCGATCCCGGAATTATTTCAAATGCCCCATCCGGCAAGTCCATGTTTAACAAAGGTTCTTCAAGATCGTCTAAGATCTCAAGCTCCAATAACTCCTCGCGGACCAGTCCCTTATTATCAACGGCACGAACACCGATTATTAAAGGTTCCTCCCCATTTTCCGGCTTATGGGGAACCCGCATTCCGGCTGAGAGATAGATACCTTGCTCTTGGGCATTCTGTACCGCCGCATCACTGAAAGATTTGGCAAAAAGTACGTCAGATCCTTGCTCAATAAAGAAAACTACGGATGAGATACTACGATTATCGGTAACTGAGGCGTTAAGAGTGAACGGTTCACCTTCGGTCAATCGTGAACCAGGCGCCGGGTTTCTGATGCTGATAGTAGGTGGTTCATCACCGAGTAAAGAGAAATGCCAATTGGTGGTTGATTCGTTGCCGAAAATGTCAGCGGCAATCAAGGTTAGAAGCAGCTCATCACCCGCTTCAGGTATTTTATAGTTGAATGTTCCGCTTTCGGATTTGGCTTGCAGGTTCTTGGTATAAATTTCAGTATTACCGACCATGACACGGAGTGACGCCATGCGGGATTCATCCATTGCACGCCAGGCAAATTGCACTGAATCGCCATAATACAAATTCGCTCCCTGTGGCGGGCTGCTGATGGCCGCCATGGGTGCGGTCTGATCAGGTTTGACGACAATATCCAGTGAATACGGCCCGTTCTGGTCCGACTTCTGGCCTTTGATGTCCGTTGCAACGAAATCGGCCCGAATAAGATGTTCTCCGTTGCTTAGACCCAAATCGCTCAGAGCCAGCTCAAAGCCTTCCTGAACATTTGTCGATGGAGAATAAATCTGCCGGTTCTCACTCCGGGACCCCTCTGATGCACCATCGACGAAATAGCTGACATCAAGTGCCGTAACCGCCCTGTCATCGCGACCCTGCACATCAATTTGGACAGTATCTTGAGGGGAATATACTTCTCTGTCACTCTCTGCCCGGATTATCGCCGGCGGCAGATCGCGACCAACTGCAATTACAATCTGTGCGGTAGAAGAATTACCGGTTTTATCGGTGGCCGTCACCTCAACCGGATACCTGTCATACTTGACACCTGAAGCACCTGAAAAAACTGGAATCCGCACAAGCTTTAAGGCAGAAAAGGCGTTTAAAGCACCCGGTATCTGCTGCGGAGCAAAAACCTCACCACTCAACACATCATCAACATTGCCGGTCAAACGATATCCGCTAACGTCCGGGACAATGCCTCGCAGCTCAAGATGCTCTACCTCGACATTATCATATCCGGCAACTTTGACTACAACTTCGCTTTCCTCAATGACTTCCGCCCAACTATCGCCACCTTCAGTAGCAGTAAGAGCAGGCGAAACGATATTGACAACAGGCGGTTGTTCATCTTTCCCCAGAGTAACAACAACTTCCCCGCTACTTGAGGATTGCCCCAGATTGTCAAACACCGTTGCATATATTTTGACGGTTTGCTCGCTTACGATTGTATCGGGAGCCACATAGGCAAATGAAAAGGGAGCGGTGGAATCCGAGCCTGCAAGCCTGCCAGCCACATAAAAGTCTACCCTTTCAACCTTTACATCATCAGTGGCGTCGGCCCTGATATCGATCGGCAATCCGGCGATAAAATGAGCCCCATCAACTGGATGCGTTACGGCAACGCCAGGGGCCTTATCCTCGGTGATCGGAATTTTCAACACTTCACTTCGGCCGACAGATCCATGAAAATCGATCACTTCGGCTTTAAACCGCAATGTTGTTCCCAACATCTCTTCAGCAATGGAAACAGGAAAATTCATGGAGGTTTTTTGCACCCCCAAATCGCTGCTAAAACGATTTTCTAAATCAGAAAAAGTTGTTTCTTTATAAATTTCATCATTCAAATAGAAGACGATGCCGGCGCCGGCATTCAAGGTATCATCTGAAACTTCAACCTGAACTGTCGCAATTTGCCCGACAGTGAAACTTGCCCCCGGTCTCGGTGCCGTAATTTCGACAACAGGCGGACGATTTTCAATGATACTTATCAACCGCGAATCCGTCTCGCCGGATCCTCCATTCCTCGTGTGGATCATCCCGTAAAAAGAAAAGCTCGTTTCGGTGGTGGATATCTCCTCAACAGTGGTATCCAAACGCCACACTTCATACATAATCTTTTGCTTATCAATCGTCCTTTCCTCAAAGAGAGGAAAAGCAGCTTCGCCTATCATTTTTCCGTCAAGCATAAATTCGATATAGGAAATGCTGCTGCCAGAAGAACCTTCCGGCAAGGCTAGCGCCATCTGATATCGTATGGGGCTTCCTTCCACAATACGCTGCATGCTGACGGGGGATTCTATTTCAACAGCAGGAACCTGAATCTTTATATCGGCAACAGCTTTTATCGATTTTATCGGCGTCTGATTTGCCTGTCCGGCGGTGTCAATTGCCACGGCTTGGAAATTAAAGGTTTGGCCAACCAATTCATCAGTGATGTCCATATTCAGGACAAATGGCGGTTTTACCCTGGACCCGATTTCTGCACCGTACATCAGGAAACGAACTTCTTTGATGCCAACATCGTCACTTGCTTCAGCTTTAATTTCAAGCTGAGTTCCGGTCTTGACCTTATCGGGAACAATCAAATCGATGTCAGGAATTGCATCATTGGCAATAATGGGAATATCGGCAACAACTGTCGGTTGGTGCACCAAACGAACTTTTAAATGTACCGGTGTTGATGGTGGAACTATAGCTTTTGCAAAAATACCAAGATTTTCATCATATGAAATAATGCCTTGGGCACCATCACCCAAAAGATATTCCAGGGCAAACTGAGAGCTGATCTCGCTCTCACTGCCATCATCAAAGACCGCAACAAGTCTGGGCATGGGATGCCAGTTATTGAGACTGTCCAACTCCCACATCCCAGCCGGATTCAAGCCCTCTTTAACACGAAGACCTGTTATTTTTTTGGTTAAATCTACTTCAACCGGGATAGTTACCGGCGGAAGATTCGGATAACTTACTGTTATAAATACATTCTCAACATTGGTCTCATTGAGGGGATAAACAATACCGGCATGGGTAACAGAAATAAGATCCGGATGCGATGATTCGTAAGTGACACCAGTACCCATTCCGGGCAAAGGGGTCTCTCCCCGAAACTGAAAATCCACGGAAGGAATGATAGCTGCGGTTTCCAGAAGATTCGAAAAAATTATATTTGCCGGCTGTACTTTAAGGTCGGTAGCTTCCTCAACAACATCATCACCTGTAAAGCTTATCCGTGACAAGGCGCTTTGATTGCCCGAAGAGTCAACAGCAACAATATCTACGAGGACCACCCCATCATGTGCAATTGAACCGGCATCAAGTTCCGAAATAACGTCAAGCGGAAGAGAGAAAAGATCTTGTCCTTCATTTGTAGGATAAACTTTTTCAATTCCATTTGTTCTTGCAAATGACTTCTCTCGTGCTAAAGCAACAATGCCGCCATTGGAACGAAGATCTGATGCCCTTATTCCAACTATGGAAAACCCGACATATGATATATCTACGTCGTCGTGGACTTTTGCCGTAGTGATAATTTTTTGTAGACCATCAACATATGCAAAACTTATATCTTGAAAAGAAAGCTGAGGGGCATTTTTTTCATTCTTAAAATTTTCTGTGTGAAACTGCGATGAACCATCGCGAAAATTGAGCGTTGTTTGGGGATCGTGACTGTCAACTCCCTCACCTTGAATAACAACCTGACAACCGGAAGTTGATCCAGGAATACGCTTGGCATCCGAGGTACTAAGCAAACCATCCACACTACCTACGGAATAGGAAATAGTGTTTAACTCAGTACAATCATTTATTGATAATGTATAACTTGTTTTTATATTCTCTGAAGCAAGGATTCCATTTACACGAATGTCGACAAGACTCTCCCCACAGGCAGTACCCTGAAAAGGGTATGCACAAAAAAAGACACAGAAAACAAAAACTAAAAACTCATTTTGTCTCTTTCCTGTTAATTGAACAAGATTCAAGAAGATGCCTCTTCCCCTAAAGAATCAATAATTTTCGAGAGCCATAATTTAAAAAAGCATTCAGAAAAACCGTTTCCTCAAAAAACAACCTCAAAACAACAGACATTACGATTATAGGAGGAGCATATTAATTGAAAGGCTCAAAAACGAAACAATATCAAGACTGATTATGTCTAAGTAGAACACCAAGCATAAAATCGCCTTATTAATTCTCATTTTTATGCCATCCCTACATTCCCCTGTTTATGGCACAACCTTATTTAAAAAGGACACATATATTTCCGTCTAACACGCAAATTCAATCATGTCTACCTAAAAACAAATAATTTATTTGTTAGTTTTTTGGGGGGATAATCATTTCAATCCTAAACAATAAATATTTCATCAAATTACCAAATAAAAATACTTTTGATTGTTAACGATTCATTTTAAATTGGCAGCCTTTTATACAATCACTGTAATTATAAATTCAACCGTTAGGGCAAGACCTCGCTTTACCGCTTGTTCCATGAGATGCCACGCTTCATCCCAACTGATACGAAGAATCCTTCTGGTGGCTTGAATGGTCGTGTGCAAAAGGACATCAATGGCAAACCTCTCTAACAGCAAAGGCCAGCAGAGGCAGCTTAAGCAACGAAGAAAAGCTGGCTGTGGTGATCGAAACCGCCAGCCTAGAGCGAAGTTGAACTGGATGAATACTACCGGCGAAAGGGGCTTTTATCCCTAGCAGATTGCCGGCTGGAATAAGGCATTCTTGCAGGGATTTCACGTTTACCATCAGCAAGGTCGAGCGCGAACAGGTGCGGGGATAGATGCAACCATTAAACAGCTTGATAAGGAGTTGAGCCGCAAAGACAAGGCCTTGGCCAGAGTGTGGCCCAGCCGGTGCTGCAGAAAAATCCCAGGCGCCGGTTGGAAGCTGCCCAGCCCGGAAAGACGGCCCGGAGCCAGAATCCAGCATGAAATTGATAGCCTCAGGCCTCGCCCGGCCCGCGACTTTTGCCAAACCTGCAAAGACGGGCGGCAAAACTACGCGCCGTTCACCTTACCCGGCCTGCCGGCCAGGATGCGCAGGGAAATGGCGAGGATCAGGATGATAAAGACATTGGCGCCCATTTCGGCCAGGACCGGCCAGAGGGTTTCCCATTTCGCGCGATAATCGGCGGCCTGGGTGACGATGGAATGCTCGGCCTCGATCAAGAGAATCCGCCGGACAGAGGAAATTATGCCGATATAGAGGAAGGGATTCAGGGTGAAGGACTCTCTTTTCAGAAAGCGGATGATCGGCCACATCAGCTCCATGACGATCAGGACCAGCAGGACGTCGTTCAGGACATGGAGCAGGGTCTTGACGTCGGGATGGAGCAGGTTGGGAAGGGTCTGGAACAGGATCAGGGCGCCGCAGACCGCGAGGACCAGGGCCACGGCGAAATGCATCAGGTCGTCGAGCCCGATCAGCAGCTGCCGCAGGATTTTCACATTGAGAAAGTAGGATTTTTTCTCCGATTTCTTATCGACTTCCATAACAGGTTATCCGTAATTGATTATTCTGGTCCTGATCACGCCGGGATGTTTATTGATCGCGGCAAGCACCGCCTCGGGGATGGCGCTCTCCACGTCGATGATATTGTAACCGATCACGCCGTTACTCTCATTAAGATAACTGCCGATATTCACATTTCCGGCCCCAATCGCCTGGGAGGCAAAACCGATCATCCCCGGCACATCCTTGTTGATCATGATCAGGCGGCTATGGACGTTGGCGGCCGGAATCGACTCGGCGGTGGGGAAGTTGACGCTGCGCCCCACCGAACCGTATTCGAGATAGGCGATCAGCTGGCCGGCCGCCATCCTGGCGCACTGTTCTTCGGACTCCGAGGTGCTTGCTCCCAGATGGGGCGAGCAGATGACTCCGGGATGCTCGACCACCGCCGCACTGGGGAAATCGGTAAGATAACCGGCCAGTTTGCCGCTGTCGAGAGCAGCGAGGACCGCGCTTTCATCGACAATCTCGCCCCGGGAATAGTTGACCAGGATGGCGCCGTCCTTTAATCCGGCCAGGAAGTCGCGATTGACCAGCCCTCTGGTTTTGTCACTTAACGGCACATGCAGGGTGAGGATTTCCGCCTGGCTCAACAGCTCGTTGATGGAGCGGGCCAGCCCCACCTCGGCCGAAAGCTGGTGGATATTGGCAAGGGAGGGAAAGGGATCGAAGCCGAGCACCCGCAT
>JAWOIQ010000162.1:0-40070 GCA_046484585.1 Desulfurivibrionaceae bacterium | reverse complement strand
TTATCTCACCGGCGGAATTTGACCTTTTTTCCGAACGGGGCCGGTTTATTCAGGCGGTCCGGAGTGGCCTGGATGATGTAGCGCAGGGACGGGTTGTGGCCGACGAAGATCTGGATAGGGTTCTTGACGAAGCTTCAATGGTCTGAAAAGCGTTCTTGCTCGTTGGGAAAGCGGCCTTTCAGGAAATCCGCCTAATTTTTTCTTCCCGGCGTGTTATTGAAGGATATGGCGTTAAGATAAAATAATAGCGCAACTTATTTCAGGTTCGAGGCAGGCAGACCCGGCCTGGGCCACCTGGAGCAGCTCGGCATCGTCAAGGAGCTGACCGCCCGGAGGCGCAACCGCCTGTATCGAGATCATGAATCGGGGCACGGAACTGCCGATCAAGCCCAAACTGCAAGCTAAGCCCCGCCATTTTTAAAATGGCAGTCGTTGCATTTGCGCGGCCCTCTTTTACCTTTCACACCAACCGCATGGCAGGGCCGGCAGTTGGTATGGAAAATATCCTCCCGCCTCCGCAAAAAGGTATTGGCAAAATCCTGGTTGTGGCAGTTCTGGCAGCGCAGCTCCCGGCCGTCGCTAACGGCGTAGATCTCTTCGTCTCTTCTGGGGTTATGCTTATTGTCGTGATGGCATTCCCCGCAGGGAACCTCCAAACTGCGATGGAGGCCATGGTCGAATCTCACCGGGTTTGCAATTCCAATTACAATCGGTTCTTTCGGCATGCCGATCGATCCGGCCTGGACGATAACGCAGCTCAACAGCATGGCAGCCGCGGCCAAAAAGATATAAACAAGCCTTTTTCCGGTTCTCATTGATTTTCACGATCTGGGGTTGATGGGTGCGGTAAATCTCAAGATACCTGTTTCCATGCACCCTTGATACAAAAGCCGTCAATAATGGAGGAGGTCGCGGCCGGCAGGGGAAAGAACGGATATTGTCCTACACAGTGGTATAAAGGCTTTTTTTTGTCAAGATTTTTCCAAAGAGCGGCGCCGACCTAATCAAGCGCTCCCGCGGCTTCCGGACCGGAAAAACCCCCGGCCCGGCTTTGCTGTCACTTCGCCTAACGGCTCCCATATCCTGTTCCGCGTTCCCGGTTTATTGGAATCGGCAACTGCTTATGATGAAGTAGCCGAAGGTCAGGGCCGTGATAATCGCGGCGATGCCGATCAGGCTCAGGCTGTCCATGGTGCTCCTGGGACTCGCCAACAGCCGTATGAAGGATTTCTACGATTTCTGGCGAATATCCCGGCTGATGGATCTGGATGGCAAGTTACTTTTTGAGGCAATATCAGCTCCACTCCTTTATTAGTGTGTGAGGTAAAAACTCAATAACATCTCTTCTTCTATATGCTTTTTTATCGAGGCAGCATTTTGGAAAGAGTTTGCGGCAAGACCATATTCCCGCAATTTCAAGTAACAACATCCCAAAAAATAATGGATCTCAGGTACCTCAGGGTACGCTTGCACAACTCTTTGGGCTACCCGTATCATCTCAATATAGTTGCCGTCATCAGCGTACTTGAGAGAATCTTTAACCATTTGCGTCATTTCATGGCTCATTTAGCACCTCAGAATTATGACTAATTAAATAAGTTAATAAAAAATCGTATTACTTAATCAATCTAATTGTCAAGGGGTGATCCTCCCATTAATAACCGTGCTTAAAAGTAGAGTTTAGGCTGCCATTAACCTTGGGCAGAAACAATAAAAAGCAAGCGCTGCCAGCAAGGAGCTCTCGAATGACCAAGCCGCCGACCAGGCCCCGGGCTTCCGGCAGGACCGGATAGTGTGCCCCGCCCCCAGCACCAGGCACTTAAGGGCTGCCGGTGTCGTTATCGGTCGGATTCGAATCCGCCCTGCCCCGGGACTGGCTTTTCTTCATGATAAAGTAGCCGAAGGTCAGGGCTATGATAATCGCGGCGATGCCGATCAGGCTCAGGCTGTCTATTTCCTTTATATCCAGAATGATGACCTTGCGGGCGATTGCTATGATCGCCACGGAAAGAACGACCTCGTAGTGGGGCTGCCCCTGGGTTTTGTAGGTTTTGATGATGGTTTCCAGAAGTTCGATCCCGATCAGAACCAACATGAAAAGCCCGAAGATCTCCAGGAGCTGGTCGATACTGAGCAGGAACAAGGGCGGTTCGATGACATCCTTCACGATCAGCCAGGCGAGATCGACAGTGGCGAAACCGAGAACGATCGCCATCATCACCATCAGCGCCTGAATCATCAACTGTTCATACTTCTTCAATATATTGAACATATCTCCCGACGCCCTATCGGATCATAAAACCGTTTAAAAACCCCCGTTTTCCGTTTCGGTATGTTTCCTTTGAATATATTCCGAAAAAGATTCCACTGTCCATATGTAAGGAACCGACTGGAGACGACAATGGATTTCCCTGAGTTAATTAAATTACTGGAGGATTTCCTTGAGCCGGTTGCGAAAGCTGCCAGTGATGGTGTCACGACCAGCAAGTTCCGGAACTCTGCTAAATACTTGAATATGTCGCCAGATATTGGCATTATACGAATATGAAAATAGATGACCTTAAAAAAGTTGCCTTACCATTATGTCATGAATTTGATGTCCGCCGCCTTGACGTTTTCGGGTCCCTGGCTCAGGGCTCCGCAACATTGTCGAGTGATATCGATTTGCTGGTAGAGTTCAACCAGCCGGAGCACCATCCGGCCCAAAGGTTTTTCGGTCTTCTTCATCAACTTGAGGATGTTTTGGGGAGCAAGGTAGATTTACTTACCTCCAGCAGTCTTCGTAACCCTTATTTCAAGGCGCGTGTGTTAAAAGAAAAGGTCGCTATTTATGAAGGATGAAATCCGTACCCATCTTCATGATATCCTCCAGGCCGGGTTGGCTGTGAAGGCGTTTGTTGCCGGGCGGACCTTCGATAACTATTTATCAGATGAACTTTTACGCAGTGCCATAGAACGCAAGTTTGAGATAATGGGTGAGGCCCTGAACAGGGTTGGGCGTGATGACTTGACAGTCCAGCAAAATATTCGTAACTACCGTGACATTATCTCCTTTCGAAATATCCTCATTCACGGTTATGACGCAATAGATGATCGAATTGTCTGGGGCATCATTAAAGAGGAGCTCGATAACCTCATCGACGATGTCAATTCTCTGCTCTCATGATCCTGATAACGAGAAAGTGGGCTTGCGCTATTGCATTACTCATGAGTTCTTCCAAAAACTGCAATAGCCAAAATCAAACCTGAATCACCACAGCCTGCGTTATCATCGGTGCCGCATGACAGCAAAGGGGGCCGCTCTTTGCTTTTGTCATCAGTTGTGATATTGGGTAGTTCGAGGGGGGAAGCCTTACTTATTGAGATGCCGTCTGGGGAATTAAATAAGCTGCCCCCGAACTTCTGTGAATCATCAACTGTTCATACTTCTTCAATATATTGAACATATCCGATGCCCTATCGGATCATAAAACCGTTTCCCCCCCCCCGTTTTCCGTTTCGGGATGTTTTCCTTTGAATATATTCCGAAAAAGATTCTATTGTCCATATGTGCGGAAAAATCGATTGTTATACAGAGGCCTTCAAAAAGCTGCGGACCGACCGCAACCGTTAACGAGAGCAATGTTGAATTACTACAACCAAAACGCCAAACAATTATTTGATAAATATCAAAGTGTTGACCCGGACAAGGTTCATGCAAGCTGGCTCGGACATTTACCTCAAAAACCGGGTTTGGCGTTGGACGTTGGGGGTGGTTCCGGCCGCGATGCCATTTGGTTGGCCAAAAGAGGATGGGAAGTAATTGTGGTTGAACCTGCGGCGGCATTGCTTGAGTTGGGCCAAAAAAGTACCGAAGCCTATCCCGTTATATGGATTAATGATTGTTTGCCGACCTTAGCTAAGTTTCAAATGTATCAGCAGACCTTTTCTTTGATTCTGGTGAGTGGCGTTTTGATGCACCTACCCTACCAACAGCGCCTTGATTCCATGGAAACACTTGCCGGATTAATGGCTAAGGATTCTGTGCTAGTTGTCTCTCTCCGTCAAGGACCTGACTCTGAAGGAAGAGCATTTTATCAGGTACCCGCGGAAGAGATTGTTCAATTTGCCGAGAATAAATCCTTACAGGCCGAAGTTACTAATACTCTGGAAGATGTGTTGAAAAGAGACGGAGTTACATGGCAGACCATCATAATTGAGAAAAGAGTGGTCAAATGAGCTTAGAGTTTTACGCCGAGAAATTTCATGCCCTGAACATGAACCGCCAACGAGGGGCAGTCAGCCCCCACAAGGTTTGTATGCTGTTGGCGGTAATGGATCTGATCGCCAATAAAACAATAAATAATAATCGGATATTTTTTGACCAAAACCTACGACTGAGCTTCAGCCACAATTTCAATAAATATCGCACTGAGTCCGATCGCGATAATCCACACCTCCCATTTTTCCATCTACGCAGTGAAAGTTTTTGGCATCACAAACCTAAACCAGGGCGAACCGAAGCTTACCAAAGATTATCCACGGTAAGTGGCCCCGGTGAACTCAGTAATAATATAGCTTATGCCTATCTAGATGAAATGCTTTTCCAGTTATTGCATAGTCAGGTTGTTCGAGAATATTTAAAAGCTTCTCTCTTGGAAAATCTAAATTTCGATTCGCAACGCACATTGTTAAATCTTGGTGATGCGTGGGACTGGTTGGAGTGTGAAGCGGTCGTAGCTGATTATTTAGCAATGATGGAGCTTGATTTGAGAGGAGAGCGTTACAACAAAAGCCAAAATAGGCGAGAATTGCAAACAAAGCTGAACAACCGTTCCGATGGCTCAATAGAATTCAAACATCAGAATATCAGTGCCATCATGATTGAACTTGGTTATCCATATATCTCCGGATACAAACCCGCTTTTAATTACCAACAGCAATTAAAAGATGTCATACTCATGCGGCTTACCGAAAACAGGCATCTCCTTGAAAAACAAGTCGATTCTTTTGTTGAGCAGGACCCCCCATTGATCAAAGAGTTTATTTGGAAGGATGTACTCGAAACTGCACCTGAAAAGAATATTTTCCCACCCCATCCCGAAACGCGGGAGTACACACCCCGCTTTTATGATTTTGCAGAAAGAGAGGTCAGCAATCGACGGATGGGTGAGCGTGGCGAGGAGTTTGCGCTCCAATTCGAAAGACACCGCCTCACTCTTTTGAATCGCAACGATCTTGCTAAAGAAGTTGAGTGGACGAGCAAAAAGCAGGGCGATGGCGCTGGTTATGACATACGGTCTTTTAATCCGGAGAATGAAGAAGAGTTGTTCATCGAGGTAAAAACTTCAAACTGCGGGAAGTACCAACCTTTTTTTATCTCTGAAAATGAAGTGGCTTTCTCAAAAGTTCATTCAGATCAATATGCCTTATATCGGGTATTCAACTTTAGACAAGCACCCAAATTATTTATGTTGCCAGGTGATATTAGCCGAAGTGTGCAACTTGTAGCTAACAGTTACAAAGCTGTTTTTTAAGCAAATGGGCAAATAATATGGGCAGACGGAATAGAGGTTTAATAGACGAGCTAATAGATTTGTTTATAATATTGCCCTGGTGGATAGGCCTTATTATGGCTGGGGTTGTTTACCTGTCCTTTCATTTCATTGTCCCCGGAATCCAATTCGACAATTTAATCCTGCAAGGTTTGGCTCCCCAGGCACCGATGTTCGGGAATTTTTTTAGCTTGATGATCGTTGGCTGTGCCGCGATTTCCGGCTTCAAGTCCTCCACGAAATGCAGGCGACTCGATTCCCAAAAGGATATCGATTCGATCAGAATGTTGAATTGGAAGAAATTCGAAGAATTGGTCGGCGAAGCTTATCTGCGCCAGGGTTACCAGATTTTCGAAAACCAGGGAGGAGGTCCGGACGGCGGGATCGACCTTGTCCTTAAAAAGGATGGCATAACCACTCTGGTTCAATGCAAGCACTGGAAAAACATTAAGGTGGGTGTGAAAGTGGTCCGTGAATTGTTCGGGGTAATGACCGCAAAAAGAGCAGGCAGGGGGATTGTTTTAACCTCGGGCGAGTTCACGAGGGATGCGATTGCTTTTGCCGGCAGCAATTCAATTGAACTGGTTGATGGGGCGACATTGCTTAGGTTGATTGGCGAGGTCCAGAAGGAACCAAAAATTGAAAAACCGGCGCCCCAGACCGCTCGAAAAGTATGCCCTGCTTGCGGTGCAGATATGGTTTTGAGGGTTGCGAGGAAAGGACAGCATGCCGGGCAAAAATTCTGGGGGTGTTCTGATTTTCCTAAATGTAGGAAGATTGAAAAAATTATGGAGTAGAGATTGAAAATACACAGTCCGTTTGACAAAGGCCAAAGGTAGATTTAACTCCTTTTCTGAGGCACATTACTGTAAATCATTGTCAAACTGTGTTGGAAATAAGTTGACTTTAAAAATTAGATTTTCATTTCAAGACCTAACTCAATCTAGAATTTTTAAATGAAACTATATTTAAATTAAAGGGTGCGAAAATAATGTTACTAGAAACAGTTGCATTGAATACGGCAATAAAATTAGCTACACCTACAGCTAAAAAGATTTATACTTCTAAACTTGAACCAAAGCTGGAAGGTAAAATTGATAAATATTTTAAAAATAAAACTGCAATATCAACATTCAAACGAGAATCAGTTAAATACCTAGCTAAACTGACGGGGCAATGTTCAATAATGAATACTATTGCCTTTCAAAATTCCCCTAAAAGCCTTGAGGATTTATATATTCCTTTAACTATTTTTTCTGGTGAAAACAATGACGAACTTATAGTCGATGATAAATCAAACATTTTTAGCGATCAAGATCATATTTTAATCAATGATAATGCAGGAATGGGTAAATCAACCATATCAAAAAGAATTATTTTAAACATAATAAATCAAAGAGATTATGTACCTGTATTTATCGAATTAAGGCAACTTGAGAATCAACCAATATTAACAAAAATATGTGAATGTTTTGGAATTACAAGTGACTCTTCTATTGAAATCATCAAGCATCTCCCATTATTGTATGTGTTTGATGGCATGGACGAGGTAGCCAATGATATTAAAAAAGATATCATTAATTATTTGAAAGAATTTATCGAACAAATTGGTGAGTCAAAGATATTGATTACATCGAGAAAAGAAACATATCTATCGGAATTCTATAGCTTTAAACAATATTCAATTAAACCATTAAGTGAAAAAGAAGCCTATTCGCTTTTGACAAAATATGATCCTGATGGTGGCATATCAAACAAATTAATTTCTGGATTAAAAAGAAACAAAAGAGACGATAAGGGCATAAAAGAATTTTTGGCTACCCCTTTATATGTTTCACTTCTTTTTTGTTCATATAGACATAAAACTGTGATTCCTAGAAAAAGGCATCTGTTTTATTCTCAAGTATATGAAGCTTTGTTTGAGTCTCATGATTTAAGCAAAGAAGTTGGTTATATAAGACCAAAATATTCAAAATTAGATTCTGCTGAATTCCATTCAGTTCTTCGTAGGCTTGGCTTTTGGTGTTTAAAAAACAATGGAAAAATAGAGTTTCAAAAGGACGAGTTAGAAATTATTGTATCAGAACTTCTTGGGAAAATTACGGGTTTGAATTCTAATTCCCCCAATTTTGTAAAAGACCTGACAACCACAGTTCCAATTTTTGTAAAAGAAAGCTCAACCATAAGATGGGCCCATAAATCTTTAATGGAGTATTTTGCGTCTATGTTTATCTGTAATGATGCAAAATCACAACAGAGTGACGTTCTTCTAAAATTATTTAATAGTGTGTTCTGGGCAAACTACACAAATGTCCTTGAGCTGTGTGCAGACATTGATTATAGCACTTTTAGGTCATCAATTATGAGGCAAGTTATGGAAGACTTTCTTGAGTACAGCACATGTTATTATAAGAATATAAGCAATAGAAAAATAAATAAGAATGATATTGAGGCAAGAATATCACTAACATATACAAACAATAGGGCTTTTCGTTTGTTGGAAGGTTTTTCTACCGAAGAATTCGGAAATCAAAAACTAGTTGAAGAGTTAATAGATCATTATCAAGCTAAATGTAGTAATTTATCTGAATATATTATCCCACTTAAACCAAAGGGCCTCTTGCATGTTGTTACAGGCTCTAACAGACAAATATTGGCCATTAATATTGCTGCAGATAGATCTCCAGAACTTTTGCTAGATTTATCTTATAATCACAATCCTATTAACTTGCGTGATTTATCTTTAAAATTTAACAAATTATATTTTATTGATGATGATCCTAAATTGCCTATTAACAATTCTGTTAATTTCAAAAAAGTTAATGAAATTATGTCATTTGGTGCTAAAGGCTTTGATATTAAAGCGGTAAGAAAAGAACTCAATCATATCAACGAAGATACTAGTAATGGTATAGATAGCCTTATTGACGGGATTTAGCTCGTAACCTGTTATTGTAGTGTGCTGGTGAGAAAGAGCGAGGGGTCAAGTCCGCTTTTGACTTTTGCCCGTCGCATTCACCAAAAACACAACCAATCTAAACGACAATAACCCAATGTCCCGTCAACTCTTCTTCTTTTTATTACCACTCTAGGCAATTGCTTCAACATCCCGGCATTTAGTATCCAGTTGGTGGACAATCCTTTTAATCATGGTTTCCGACAGAACTTCCTGGCCTTTTATCGAAAGGGCTCGGGCGTAGTTGTCACTTTTTCCATTGGAGTTCCGGTGACATCATATTTATCTGCTATTTCTTCCCTTGCCTTCCAAGCATTGGTTTCAATAGTATCCATGCACCGTCCTCAAATGCTTGGAGTTCGGGGGACACCATACTCAACTATTGCTATTTCGGTCCTGTAATCTCCTCGGCGAGTGGGTCAACCCTTTATCCTTGCCAATTACTGCATTATCTCTTTTTCCTTTCTCTCCCGTCCAGATATCTCTTGAGCGCTTCTTTTGATGAAAGCCAGTTACGGCCTTCTTTGTGTGCCTCAAGCTTGCCGTTACGGGCAAGGAGATTGCGAGTTCGGGGAACACTTTATTTAATTATCGACACCAGCTCTGGAGACGCCATACTATGGGGAGTTCCGGGGACATAATGCCGAACTGCTCTTAAGGTTCGGTTACCCGGCTTTCGGGGGCGGATTCGGGGGATGTTCTTATCTATTTTTCTATTGCACCCATTAAATGCGTCCCACCGCACTCTACAGGAGTTCAGAGCCCCCCTGCTTCTACAGGGTGGTAATTTGGGATATGAAGGCCGGCAGGTCTTGGCGCGTGATGGCCCAGATGATATCAAGGTCAACGCCAAAATAGTCATGCACGATCCGGTGCCTTAAGCCGATGATCTTGCGCCAATTGATTTCGGGGTGTTTATCGGTGAATTCCTTCGGCAGTCGATTAGCGGCTTCACCAATGATTTCGAGATTGCGAACCACGGCATCGGCGGCCATGCCGGAGGATACAAAATCTTCCCGCGTCATCCCAGCCGTGTAGGAAGCGATTTTTGACGCAGCCTCAAGGATATCATCGATCAGCAGAACGGCTGAACGTTCAGACATATTCAAGATCCTTGCTGATGTGCTGTAAGAACTTCGGTTTGATTGCCCGGGTGGATACCAGTTCCACCGGCTCACCCAGCAATTGTTCAATCCGATCGGCCAGAGTTACGAATTCCAAACCGATTTCCGGCCCCACTTCCACAAGGATATCCACGTCACTGTCAGGCTTTTGCTCACCCCGGGCATAAGAACCGAAGAGCGCCAGCCGTTTCACCCCGAAATTCTTTTCTACCTCAGGCTTACAGGACGCCAGAATCTCGATGATTTGCTGCTTCGTTTTCAAAGCTGCCTCCTTGCTAAACAGATTACAGACCGCATGATCGACAGGTTGTCGGCCTTAGCAAGTGCCTGCCCATAAATGGTCTTTTTGCCCGATAACTTCGTCGCTGCAGAGTCGGAAAGTGCTCACGTACCCGAGTACGCTGCGCTTTTCCGACATCCTTGCTTCTCGTTCTCGGACAAAAATCCTCATTTCTGGACAGACACTAGCGAACGGTTTGGCTGCCTTCATCTTGATTTACAGTTACAGATTAACTGATAAACCACGGAGAATCAAAGCACAATAGCGATCAGCATCAGGTTCCGCGAATTCCGGAACCATATTTAATTATCATCACTCAATTTATGGATAGGCATGTATTTATTCGAAAAAGGTAAATCCTAAGAACCAGAGCGCCTCCGGAAACAAAAAAAGACAGGAAGTTCCGGGGAGGACATACTCAACTATTGCTATTTCGGTCCAGTAATCTCGGCGAGTGGGTCAAACCCTTATCCTTGCCAATTACTGCCTTACCTCTTTTTCCTTTCTCTCCCGTCCAGATATCTCTTGAGCGCTTCTTGTGATGAAAGCCAGTTACGGCCTTCTTTGTGTGCCTCAAGCTTGCCGGTACGGGCAAGGAGATTGAGGTATTTAGCCGAAAAACTTGAGCCCTTCGCCAGATCGGCCAGGGCAATGAATTTCTCCTTTGGTTGCCGGTCCGGAGTCAGCACCTTCAGATAGATATCCAAAGTCCTCTGGACTGCCTGGGCGATGAATCCGGCGAAAGGCGCCAGGTTGCCCCGGTCAGCCTCTTTCAACAAACGGTAATATCTTTTGCGGTCATTTTTCAGGATGACAACCAGTGGGAATCCCGCCTTGAGCAGGATAATATTCATCGCCAATCGGGTAGTGCGGCCATTGCCGTCGGAAAAAGGATGTATATGCGAAAGGCGGTGATGAAAAACCGCGGCCAGTTCCACCGGATGCAGGTTCAGCCCGGCGCTACCTGCCCAGTTGAGCAGTTCCTGCATCAAACCGGGGACTTCAAAGGCTTCCGGCGGCGTGTGCGTCGCGCCGCCGATGATGACATTACTGTTACGATATCTGCCGGCCCATTCATGATCGATGTTGCGCATGACAATCCCGTTAAGTTCCCTGATTGCCCTTTCGGTTAATGGGGCCACGGTGTCCTTGGCTGTTAAATCATAAAGGTATTCCAGCGCTTCGGTATGCCCCTTGGCCTCCAGGTGGTCCTTGAGAGGTTTTCCTTTAATGGTTATGCCTTCGTTAATGACCAGGAAGGTCTCCTTGAGCGTCAGACTGTTGCCCTCAATGGCATTTGAGTTGTAGGTCATTTCCAGTTCGAATTGTTCCCGCAGCTTACGAACAACTGCTTGCGGCAGGGGCCGGAAGGAATTCAGCCGAGATAATTTTTCATCCAGTCGGTTCAGGGCTTGAGGAGAAACATAGTTCATGACTTGCCTCTTAATATGGTTTGGATGTTATTTGTACTTATACCATATTAAGGTGGGTTTGCAAAGGAACAACAGGAGAAGCGCGAGGAGGTTTAAGCCTAAGGGGCGGGGTTCAAGATGCAGGTAGCGGGAAGAATACAATGACTGGCTGAAGGGATTTCATCCCTTTTGCGGTTTATTTATCAAGCAGTTCCACAAGAACATTGACAATATTTTCCGCGGCTTCGATAGCTGAGTGAGCTTCTTCCGGAGGGACATGGATTGTCATTCCATAATCCCCGACACTACGGATTTCAAAAAGCCAGTTGAGATCCTTGCCGATTTGTTTCGGCAGTACTCCGGTTTTTATACCACAAGGGCATAAGTTTCGTATGAGCAGACGAGCTGCTCAACTCAGCTTTATAAAGTTTTTATGAATGGCGGCTATGACTCCACTGTGTTTCCTGAATTCAAGTCCTTTGCTTAAAAGTAAAGCTGTGGCAGCATAAAAAACAGCATAGTAAGCACGAGCGGCGCCAAAATCGTAATAACCTTCATCGCTTAATTTTTTGGCTGCTCCAACTGCTTGCTTTGCCCGTTCGATATTCGCCTTGATTTCTTCGGAAAATTCGTGCTGACTCATGCAGCCTTTCCTTCCCGCTTGACGACTCGATACAGATGAATTTTTCCCTGTCGGAATTCGTCAGCCGCCACAGGTTTGGCTGAAATGAGTTTATCGGAATCCATCTGAATGGGATACAGAAGGTTTACTATGGTTCGTAATTCTTCGAATGGTTGAAAGGGTTTGCCAAGTAAAACAAGCAGATCGATGTCACTGGACTCGTCGCCCTGGTCGCGGGCCATGGAACCATAAAGATACAAACCTTGAAATTGGTCTCCGTAGTGTTCCTGTAAGGTTTGTTTGCATTTTTCAATTATAGTTTCCATGTTTATTACTCCCGCATCATTTCACGCATAGAAAAACTGATACTTAGAATAAAGAGTTACTACTTAGTGCGCTTATTTGTCAATCAAACAGCAGTTCGGGAAACACCATACTCAAACTATTGGTTTTTTTGAGTCCCTGGTTTGGAGGGACACCTTGGCTCAACTCGGCTTTATCCTATGATCTGGTGCAAGATTTCCCGGAGGGAGTGACGGTCACTTGCCGACAAACCGCCCATTTTTTTCAAGACAAGAGTTTTTTCTATCGTGGTCAGGATCGGTTTGATCGACGAAGGCTTGAGCAGTCCGGCTTCCTGCCAGTTTTTCACTTCGGCCTCTCCGGTTTTACCGAGATGACGCATCTGGCTGGTGACGGCCATGAGTATGATGTCCGGTCTGTCGTTGTTGTACGCGTCGGAGCTGATGATAACCGCAGGCCGTTTTTTGCTGGTTGACTGGTCTGTGAAGGGAAACGGAACAAGGATGATATCGCCGAAATTATAGGTTGTCATATTCGGCATCGTCCGGGTTGTCCCATGCTTTCTGAAAGGATTTTTCTGAAAGCTTAGCGGCGACAGCCGTCAAATGCATGTCGTCGTCACGGTGCCGCAGAAACTCGACAAAATCTTCGACCACGGCAATCTTCTCCGGCGGCAGGCTTTGTATCTTTTCAAACAATTCTTGTGGTTGCATCGTCTCGCCTCTTAAAGTATCGCCCCTGATCTGGTGGCAATCTGCTGAACTTGCTGCCGGGTTGAAACAGCCGGGCAGGCGCGCTCGGCGCACCATTCCTGAGTCGTCACAGATGAGGTTATTAAATATAATAAACTATTAATGAAAACATGCAAAAATATATCTCCGGAACTCGATGACTGAGGAGTTGCGGACCATATAGAACTATTACAGTCATCTTTTCAGTTTCAGTTTATGGGGGTACGGGGGGGGACACGACTTGATGTTCAATATATTCTTTCTATGCCGCTTGGCCTTTCAGTACCAGTCTTCAATGCTTAGGCCTTCAACTCTGCTGAATTCTTTGGTGTTATGGGTCACCAATGTCGCATTTGAACTCAAGGCGATTCCCGCAATAAGAGTATCGTACGGGCCTATCGGTGTGCCTGTGTTTTCCAGTTTCGCCCTGATCGTTGCAGCAGCTTCGGCTTCTTTTGCGGCAAAAGGCAGGACGACAATGCGTGATATCAAGGTTTCTAATTGGTTTTTCCTTTGGTCGGGGTTATTTGATTTCGCTATTCCGATTTCAAGTTCGTAAAGGGCGATGGAAGGTATGGAAATATCCTTTGGGGATTTGGATAACAATGTACCCGCGACATTACCCATGTCTTTGAAAAAATAAATCAGTGTATTTGTGTCGAGAAGATACAATTTCAAAGTTCCTCCCGGTGGGAGTCATGACCGATATCTGATCTTATTTCTTCGATTGTTGGAAAATCGTTTTTCCAGCTACCTGCCAACGTGACGATATCTTGAGGCCATTCCGTTAATATCTTTTCTTCGATAACCCCGGCAACCCATTTGCTAACTGATAAATGGCTGGATTTAGCAGCTTTCTTCAACTTGCTTTCAGTCTCTTTGTCGAGATAGATAGTTACTTGACCCATAATCTCACCTCACCCGGGATATGTTTTCAGTATAATTGTAATTATAATTGTGGCGAAATTGTCTGTCAAGTTTATGAGCAGGGTTCTTGGCAGCAAAAGTTTCAGGAATTACCGGATTGAGGATATATCCTAAAGACCAGAGCGCGGCCGGAAACAAAAAAAGCACCTAGCCCCGAGAGAGGCTAAGTGCTTGATTTTACCTTTGGTGCGCCCGACAGGATTCGAACCTGTGGCCTACGGATTAGAAGTCCGTTGCTCTATCCAACTGAGCTACGGGCGCATTATCTTGATAAACGGGGCAACTCTAACACACGCCTCCGACATTCAGCCAGGTAAGCAGCACGGCTCCCGCCCTGGCGTGAAGCGGGAATATATAAGCAAAATCAAAGGCTTTTGCAAGTCAAAATTCCTCCGGCCTCCGGCTGGCAAGGGCAGGCAGACTGCTGATCGTTGAATAGGCGGTAAATGCCGGATCCGGTCAAAACATAAGTCATGGCGAGGGTAGCGAAGTAGTCCGGAAATGATGTGAATATTTGAAATACTTCGATCGCGTCGTCATGGGGATTGTAAATAGAAAATCCTTCGGCCGCAACCGGCACCGAAGGATTCCGTCATCATTTCAGGTACCGAGCTTACCTGGTGGTAAAAGTCCAGCTCGCGCTTTCGCTCACCCCGCCCTTGCCGTCCTCGGAAACCACCTTCCAGATATAGGTTGTCCCGCTTTTAAGTTCTGTTTCGGTTAAGCTGTCGGAAATGGCGGCCGGCCTGGCAGGCGCGTCGCTTCCGCCCCCGCAGGAGTTCAGCAGCAAAATCCCGCCGGCCAGGATCACGAAATACGCGCTTCTCCTGGTTTTCCCTGAGCAACCCAGTACAAGGAGCGCCGCCAGCAGGAGGAGGATAGAAGCATGCACCGGCATGGCCGCCGCCGTAAGGGTCATCCGGTTGATCGTTCCGGCGCCGGCCGTGCCCGGGCTCAATTCCGAAACCACCACTGTATCCGTTACCGGATCTCCGTCCGGATCACTGGGATGAAACCACTGGACGGTCACCGGCAGCGCCAGATCGGTCGCGCCGTTCGGCGGGGAGACAAGGGTCGCCCTGGCGGGAGGATTATTGCCGATCCCGGCAAGAGAGATGGTCGCCGAAGCCTGAACCGGATCGTTTGAAATGATCTCCACCGAACCCTGATAGGTCTTTGTGGCAGCCGGCCTGAAGGAGAAGACAATCTCGCAGGAGGCGCCCCCGGCAAGGCTCTTCCCGCCGCACTGATCGTCGACCACCTCGAACCGGGCCGGCAGCAGGCTGGAATCAAGCGGCTCGATTACTAAAAATTGCACCCCGACGTTGGTTATGGTCAGACTTTTTTGGGCGGTACTCCCCGGCGCCACCGAGCCGAAATCAAGGGTTTGGCCGGCGGCTGAAAACTCGATTTCGGGCGGAAGCGGATTCGAATTCCCCGTCCCCGCCAGGGAGATCACGGCGGAACTGCGGTCGGTATCGTTGGATGAAATAGTCAGATTGCCGTTATAGGTAATATCGGCATCGGCGGGGGAAAACCGCAGGTCGATCCGGCAGCTGTCTGCGGAGGCCAGCACTGCGCCGCTGCAGGTGTCGCTGACTACCGAGAAGGGCTGCTCCGGCTCGGCAAGAATGTTTGGCATCAATTGGCCGCCGCCGCTGTTGCGGATGGCAATGGTATGGACCACCTCCAGTCCGACCGGGATGGAGCCGAAATCAAGGGTCAGATCATTCTCGGGGGGTTTGGGATCGTATACGCCCAGATAGGGCTGACCGGCCAGGCGCTTGTAGGCGGCCAGGCCGTTGACCTGCCCGTAGCCGTAATTGTTATCCGGCCCTTCAAGGCCGAGATCGGTAGCCGAAAGCCGCAGGGTGGTCTCCAGTTCCGAAATCGGGGTCAGGGGAAAACCGTCGGTTTCCAGGAGTAGCGCCATAATCCCGCCTATGTGCGGAACCGAAATCGAGGTGCCGAACGTAATTACATAGGAGTCGGGATTCGCTCCGCCCTCGGTAAGGTCGGTGGTCAAAACATGATCTCCGGGCGCGGTCAAGTCCGGGTAAATCGAGTCCCCGGCGCCGCAGGGACTGGGACCGCGGGCGCTGAAATCGGCGACCCCGCCGAACCGGTCGGTGGAACCCACTCCGATACTCTCCGGATAGTTGGCGGGACTGATGCTGGTCGAGCGTTCGGGCCCGGTATTGCCGGCGCTGAACAGCACCGCGATCCCCGCCGCCTTCAGCAACTCGATATCCGGTTGAAATTCATTGAGGCATGAATTCATCGCTTCGTTCAATCCCCAGCTGTTACCGACAATATCCGGCGCGTCGCCGGTGTCGCCGTCGCCGTCAGGGTCGAGAACCCACTGGAAGGCGCTGTGAATTGCCGCGTAGGTGCTGTTCCCCGCGTCGTCGAAGATCTTGGCGGCAATCCAGGCGGCATCCGGCGCCACTCCGATCGAGGTGCCCCCGGCTCTGCCGCCGACCATTATTCCCATGACGTTGGTGCCGTGACCCACCCCGTCAGAGGGGCAATTGGGATGTTCGCCGTGGGGATCGAACCAGTCCCGGGTTCCGGCGCTGGTCTCGGGATCGCATGGCGCCCCGGTCCAGCCCCGCCATTTGCTTTGCAGATCGGGATGGTAGCCGTCGACCCCGCTGTCCAGGGTGGCAACCACCACGCCCTCCCCGGTCAAGCCCCTCTCCCAGAGGAGATCGGCGCCGACCGCCGCAATGTTCCACTCCGGCTTGCCCGCAACCTGCTGGGCCACCACCTCCGGCGCGGTGACCGTGCCGTTCAGGCGGATCTCCTCAATTCCGGGCCGCAGGGTCAGGGTCTCGATCAACTCGGGCTCGGCTTCCAGGGCTATCGCGTTGATAATCCACAGGGAATCGATCCTGCCGACCCCCCGCTTGCCCAGGAAGTCCTTGACCGGCCCCTGGGCCTGTTCCGCCTTGCGGCGCATGGCGCCGACCAGGGCGTTCCTGTCCTGCCGGGAAGAGACGCCCCGGAAGGCGGAGGGCGAAATCCCATCGGCAAAGGATACAATGACCGGCACTTTCGTGCCGGCCGCGACACTGTTGAGCCGGGCCCGGAGCTCCCCGTCCACGGTCGCACTCCGGCCGGCAACGGGACCCGCCAGCAGCAGGATCGCCATGATTACGGAAAGTAGATATCTGGGGTGAACGGTCATGGGCTCTTGCTCCAGTTTATTGGACGGCCAGTTGTTCAAAGCGATGCTCGCCGCCCATCAGGGATTTTTGCGAAGCATAAGCGCCCGATCCACAGCCCTCTTGAATCGATGATGCCGCCGTTCTACCTTACCATTCTCGAAGGGGCTTGCCGGTTGGGTCTTTTGACTTGTCAGGTAGAGACAACGAAAGTCATTACCGGGAGAAAAGCTTTCTACCCCTTGTTTTTCCACTGCTTTCCGATGGTTTAGTTGGTGGTTCTGGTGGAACGTGCGGTTCAGTTATCCGATGACTCTTCTTAAAATCCTATGATTTATCGAGAACCGATTGCAAGAAAAAATCCCCCCTCATTTTTGACAAGTTCGCAAAAAGTCGGAATTGCCATAATGTCATTTCGACCACCGGGAGAAATCTTAATAGTCCTAATTTATTAAAGCTGAGTTAAGCAGCTTGTCTGCTCGTACGAAACTTATGCCCTGTGGGTGTAAAGAACAAGATTTCTCACATGCGTTCGAAATGACAGCTTTTTTCGACTTTTGGCGAACTCATTATTTTCGATATTGGCCCGCGGAAATGCGAAAAGGCCGAAATCCCTGCGCGGATTGCGGCCTTTGATAATAAAAAGGAAGTTAACAAAAGTTACTATCAGTCGATATAGACCCATTCAGCCTGGACAGGGGACATTGTGCCACGAGAGATGGGTTTGAAATATCCTGTAACTCAACTTTCTGAGATTGGTTAATCTCCCGATAATAAAGGGGTTATGGCGATTTTTCGTGCCGGTGTTCCACAAGAATCCAGAAGTCAGGAGTCAGAATCCAAGAGAAAAGCTTTAAAATCAGTCATTCCGGCTCCTGGCTTCTGGCTTCTGGCTTCCGGCTTCTGGCTTCCGGCTCCTGGCTCCTTTAAAACCACCAACTTTTCAACCGCTTCATTTCTTTTCTTTCCAGACCGTGCCCTTGGCGGTATCGATCACCTCGATGCCCTGGTCGGCCAGTTCCCGCCTGACTCCGTCCGCCTTCGCCCAGTCGCCGCTGCGCCTGGCATCCTCCCGATCCCGGATCAGCTTATCGATCTCCGGCGCCAGGGGACAGCGGTCGAGCTTGAGGAGGTTTAAGATCGAATTCATCCGCCGCAGGGTTTCGAGAATATACTCTTTCTGCTCCCGATCCAGATTGCCCGCGCTGAGGATGGGATTGACCTTCTTGACGAAATCGAATAACGCCCCGAAGGCCTTCGAGACGTTGAGATCGTCATCAAGGGCCGCGAAGAAGACCTCCTCCATCCCGGTCAGGTAGGTGGCGACCTCGGGATGGGGCAACCCCGGCGGCAGGCACAAGAGCTTGGAGCAGAACTCATCCAGCCGTTTGAGACCCGCCAGGGCCGCGTCGAACCTTTTAAAGGAAAAATTGATCGGCTTGCGGTAATGGGTCCGCAGCAGGTAGTAGCGAATTTGCCGGGGTGAATAGCCCTTGGCGAGCAGCTCCCTGAGGGTCAGGAGGCTGCCCCCCTCCCGGCTCATCTTTTTGCCGTCAACCAGAAAGAGTTCGCTGTGCAGCCAGTAATTGGCCAGGGGTTTGCCGCTCAGGGCCTCGGCGATGGCGATCTCATTTTCGTGATGGGGGAACATCAGATCGCGGCTGCTGGAATGGATATCGATGGTGTCGCCGAGGAAGTGGCACGACATGGCGGCGCACTCGATGTGCCAGCCGGGCCGCATCTTGCCCCATTCGGTATCAAAGAAAATGCCGCTTTTCAATTCGGTGAGGGTCGAGCGCTTGAGCAGGGTGAAATCGACCGGGCTGTCCTTCTCATAATTATCGAGATCGACGGTCTTGCCGGACTGGATCTTGGCGAGATCGATGCCCGACAGCCGGCCGTATCTGGAAAACTTGGAGATATCGAAATAGATCGAGCCGTGCTTCTCGTAGGCGAAACCCTTCTCGACCAGCTGCCGGGCCATATCGATCATCCGGGAAACATGCTCGGAAGCCTGAGGGTAGCCCGCCGCCTTAAGCACTCCGAGAGATTTTATATCCTCCTTGAACTGATCGACATACCTCGCCGTAAAATCCCGGACCGACTGGTGGTTCTCCGCCGCCCCCCTTATCGTGTTGTCGTCCAGGTCGGTAAAATTCATGTAAAACTTGACCCGATAGCCCCGATGGCCCAGGACCCGGTTGACCAGATCCGAATGAATAAAACGCCGGCAATGGCTCATAGTGGCGGGCTCATGGGCGGTGGGCCCGCAGGTGTAGAAGGTGACCTCGTCACTGTTGATCGGTTTGAAAACCTCCTTGCGTTTCGAAAGGGTATTGTAAAAACGCAATTGCGAAACGGGCTCCGCTTCGGACCGGGATTCCTCAAGGCCGTAGAGGGTGGTGGAAAGATATTTTTCGCCGCCGTCCGGAAAGATCACGACAATGAGCCCTTTGCCGATCTGGCCGGCGGTGGTCAAGGCGGCGCACATTGCCGCCCCGGAGCTCATCCCGACGAAGATCCCCTCCTGCTCGGCTAGCTGCCGGGCCTTTACGAAGGCCTCCTCGTCGGGGATATTGATAATCTGATGGGGGGCGCTCCGTTCGAAAATGCCCGGAACGTAGGACTCCTTCATATTCTTGAGGCCCTGGAGCTTATGGTCCAGAAAGGGCTCCATGGCGGTGACCCTGACCTCGGGATGCTGCTCGGCAAAATAGCGGCAGAGCCCCATGGCCGTACCGGTGGTGCCGAGGGTGGCGATAACATCGGTGACCTTGCCCCCGGTCTGGGCCCAGATCTCCGGGCCGGTAAACTTGTAATGGGTCTGCCAGTTGGACGCGTTATTGAACTGGTCGGTGAGGAAATAGCGGGCGGGGTGCTCCCGGGCCATGGTATAGGCCTGCTCGATGGCGCCGTCGGTGGCGCGCCTGGCCGGAGTCAGTAGAATTTCAGCGCCGTAGGCAATCATGATCTTGCGCCGCTCGATACTGGCCGATTCGGGCATCACCAGCTGGCAGCGGTAGCCCTTGACCGCGCAAACCATGGCCAGGCCGATGCCGGTATTGCCGCTGGTCGCCTCAAGGACGATGCGGTCCGGGGTCAGCTCCCCGCTCGCTTCGGCGTCCTCAATCATGTTCAAGGCGATGCGATCCTTGATCGAGCCGCCGGGATTGAAAGATTCCAGCTTGGCGAGAATCGTCACCTCTTTGAAAGGATTCAGGCGCCGGATCGAAACCAGCGGGGTATTACCGATCAGGGCCAGTATATTGGTGAATTTATCAATCATAATTTCCTTATCTTCTTAACTTTCTGACTTGTCTTATGGTATTTGGTTTGCTGTCATAAAACGAATCTTGAGTCATAGTGGCATACCATGATGAGAAGCTAGAAGCCAGGAGCCAGGAGCCGGAATGAGTGATTTTAAAGCTTTTCCCTTGGATTCTGACTCCTGGCTTCCGGCTTCTTGTGGAACACCGGCACGGAAAATCGCCAAAACCCCTTTATTATCGGGAGATTAACCAAACTCAGGAAGTTGAGTTATCTTCTTACCGCCCGCCCATAAAAAAAGCAAGCTTCCCGCCAGGGGAAGCTTGCTTGATCTTCAGTAACCATTCAGCAGCACCACATCTTCGGACGATCGACCCGGCTTACGTACACGAGGTACGCGGAGCCGGTCCGCTTGTCCAAATCTGCACCACTGCTGAACAGTTCCAGTCCGGCGGTTTTTGGTACTTTGGCGACCGTCCCGGTGAACGGTCTGGGAGATTGGCCAGTCCTAAGCGGCATACCCCGTGATCGGTTACGTTATTCCGCGGCGGAGCGGCTCAACTTTCTTTGGCCAGCTTGACCGAAATCGCCACCTTGTAGAGAAGGGTCAGGATGAAAAAGCCGGTCGCCCAGACCGCGGCGGTTATCGCCAGCTCGGTCACGGTGGGATAGTACTCGGTGATATACTCCATCGGCGAAGGCACGAATCCGCCAAGGACCAGTCCGAGTCCCTTGTCGATCCACAGGGAAACAAAGATCATCCCGCACAGCCAGCCGATTTTGGTGTAGGTATCGCGCATCTTCGGAAAAAGCAGGGCGATGGTGGCGGTCATTCCGATCACCATCGAGAAGCGCATCGGCCAAACCAGGTTGTCGTAGACGTTACCGGCATGATCGGTCAACCCGAAAAAGAGGTAATCCAGGGTATGCATATGGCCGGGGATATTGCTGTAATAACCGACGAAAAACTCCAGGCCGACGAAAAAGAAGTTCAGGATGGCGGCATAGGTGATGATGGTCACCAGTTTGCTGATCGCTTCCTTGCCGACATCAAAGGCGGTGAAGCGCCGCATAATCAGGGCACAGATAATCAAGAGAGCCGGTCCGGCCGCGAAGGCCGAAGCCAGAAAGCGCGGGGCCAGAATGGCGGTAAGCCAGTAATGGCGACCGGGCAGACCCATATACAGGAAAGCGGTGACCGTATGGATACTGATCGCCCAGGGGATAGAGAGGTAAATCAGCCCTTTGACCCATTTGGGCGGGGGCAGTTCCTTCTTTTCGGCATTAAGCATCACCCAGCCGCCGACGATATTCAGCAGCAGGTAAACGTTCAGGACGATCATGTCCCAGAACAGGATCGAATTAGGAGTCGGGTAGAGCAGGACGTTCAGGGCCCGCATCGGCTGGCCGAGATCGGCCAGGATAAACATCAGGCACATGGATACCGCCGCCACCGCCATGAACTCGCCGAGAATAGTGATCCGTCCGAATACCTTGTAGTTATGGAGATAATAGGGCAGAACCAGCATAACCCCACCGGCGGCAACCCCGACCAGGAAGGTAAACTGGGAAATGTACAATCCCCAGGAGACATCGCGGCTCATGCCGGTAACGCCTAAACCATAGGTAAACTGATGGACATAGCCAAGGGCGCCGACTCCCATGATAAGGAGAAGAAAAGCCAGCCAGGCCCAGTATAATCTGTTGCCAGTTAACGCTTTTTCAATCATGACTTTTCACCTCATATAATGTAGAAAATCGACGGGTTGGTGCCAAGCGCCGGTTTTCGCTGAATTGTAAATTTACTATTCAATACCCTCGAGATCCTGGAGTTGGGATTGTTGAGATCGCCGAAGACCATGGCATTGGCGCCTCTGGCCTCCTCGACGCAGGCCGGAATCTTGCCGATCGCCAGCCGTTCCGCGCAGAGGTTGCATTTTTCGACGACGCCGCGCATCCTGGTCGGAAATTCGGCATTGAAGTTCTTGATATGCTTATAGCTGCCGTCGGGATTCAGTTCCCGGGGGCTTCTCCAGTTGAAGCTCCTGGCCCCGTACGGACAGGCCGCCATGCAGAACCGGCAGCCGATGCAGCGATGAAAATCCATCAACACAATACCGTCGGGATTCTTGAAGGTGGCCTTGGTCGGGCAGGCCCGGACGCAGGGAGGGTTGTCGCAATGATTACAGAGAGCGAGAATCGGCATCTCATGGAGATCCGCGTTCTTCTTGTAATGACTGTGGTCCGGGAAAACATTCTCGAAGCCGTCAGTCCAGAGCCACTTGATCTCGTCCTTTCTATTCTTACTGCCGTCCTTGTTGAGACCGTAATCGGGGACGTTATGGATCGAGTGACAGACGTCGATGCAGCGCTGGGCCAGGGCCTTGTCCTCGGCGAACTTGCGGACGTCGATCACGATGCCGTAACGCTTGCCAACCTCACCCTTCAGAACATTTTCGTCAGGGGCGGGGGCGCTGGCCAGGGCCTCGCCCTTAAGCAGCCCGCTGAAGGCGGACGGCGCTCCGATTCCGGCAATCGCCGACAAACCGGCTATTTTAAGAAATTTTCTTCTGCTGTTATCCATTAGTTGGCCTCCTTAGGCTGGATGTGGCAGTCCCAGCAGTAAGGTTTAACGGCTACATAGGTATGACACTCATCACAGAACTTCTGCTTGCTGGTGTGACAGTTCATACAACCATTCTGCAGGCTCCTGACATATTCGGTGCCGTCTGCGGTTTTGGCGCGGCGGTCGCCGCCCTCGCGAACGACGTTGTCGCGCCAGTCGTCGAGCAGCACCATGTGGGAAGTCCGCATGTAATCTGTAGCCGCAACGCATTGCCGCGCCTTGGTCGGTTTCTCCGGGTTGGGCGGCTGACCGGCGTCGGTGCCGAAAGCGTACCAGACCGGGAAAGTGACCAAGCCAACAAAGACGAGCAAACCGGGTATGATTTTTCCTGTGTCGTACATCGCGATCACCCCTCCATTCCAGCAAGAGGTTCAAACCGGAGGCCGGAATCCCTCTCTTTTTCACCATCCATAATCAGGGCATTCCCGACCAGCTCGGAAATGCCACACACCTCGACGCCCGGATTCCAGTATTCCATCAGAGAGGTCAGGGTCGCCCTGTCGATGGCGCAGACACAGGACAGCATGTTGACCCCATGTTTGTCATGGACATGTTTGACCGCGTTAGCCCTCGGCAGGCCGGCCCGCATTCTGAGATCCATAATTTCCCCGGTGTTGAGACCGGTGCCGCTGCCGCAGCAGAAAGTCTGCTCGCGGATCGTGTTTTCCGGCATCTCGTGGAAAGAGTTGCAGACATTCTCGATGATATAACGCGGTTCATCGAGCAGCCCCATGCCCCGGGCCGGGTTGCAGGAATCATGGAAGGTAACGATCCGGTGATCGTTGCGGGATTTATCGATTTTCAGTTTGCCATGCTTGATCAGATCGGCGGTGAACTCGCTGATATGGACCATCTTCGAAGAAGCGGCGTTTTCGAACACCGTGCCGGTGATCGGCGATTTCGGCACCTCCATGAAGTCGGCCGGACCGTTCATGGTGTCCATGTACTGGTGGACGACCCGCCACATGTGGCCGCACTCGCCGCCCAGGATCCATTTGACCCCGAGCCGCTTGGCCTCGGCGTACATCTTGCCGTTCAGCTTCTTCATCAGCTCGTTGTTGGTGAAGGAGCCGAAGTTGCCGCCTTCGGAGGCGTAGGTGCTGATCGTGTAATCGAGACCGATATGCTCGAAGAGGAGCAGATAACCCATGAAGGTATAGATCCCCGGTTCGGCGAAAACGTCGGCGGAAGGAATGATGAACAGGACCTCGGCTCCCTTGCGGTTGAAGGTGAGATTGTTCAGCTTGACTCCGGTGGCCTCCTCGATGTCATCGAGAAGGAACTCGGCGTTCTGGGCGAAGGTATGGGGCTGCAGGCCCAGATGATTGCCGGTCCGGTTGGAGTTGCTGGCCGGCTCCAGGATCCAGTTGGTGTTGACCCCGACCAGATGGAGAAGCTCCCGGGCCATCATGGTGATCTCGGCCGTGTCGATCCCGTAGGGGCAGAATACCGAACAGCGCCGGCACTCGGTACACTGGTAGAAGTACATGAACCACTCTTTCAGGACCCCGAAGGTCATCTCCCGGGCTCCGGCCAGGCGGCCCAGGATCTTGCTGGCCTTGGAAAACTCGTTCCGGTAGACGGAGCGCAACAGCTCCGCCCGCAGGACCGGCATGTTTTTGGGGTCGCCGGTGCCCAGGAAGAAGTGGCACTTATCAGCGCAGGCCCCGCAGCGCACGCAGCAGTCCATGAATATTTTGAAAGACCGGAACTTATCGAGACGCTCCTTCATGCCCTGGATGATGATCTCCTTCCAGTTCTCGGGAAGCTTCCAGTCATCATCCTCAACCTTCCATTCACGCGGCTCGCCGAAGAGATTCCCGGGCAGGTTCTTGTCGAGATACTCGACGATATCCTTCTTGCCGGGATAGCAGTAGTTGCCGGGTTTAAACACTGCCGGCACGTCCATCCAGTCCTTCTTGGGGATGGCGCCGGTCATCAAGGACGGATCCTTGGCCACGCTAACGCTCATTTGCTCAATTTTTGTATCTGCCATTTTCGCAATTCCTTATTAGCTGGTGATTCAGGCTTATTAAGACTCGGATTTAGTCTCGCCTTCAGCAGGCGCTTCTTCTTCCGCGGGCTTGGGCTCCGGCTCCTTCTCGACGGGCAGCCCGGCATCTACCATGAACTCACGGAATTCATCTTCATAACCGGCATAGGAATGGGGTTTGATCGAAGGGTCGTTCCAGGGATTGACATGCCTTTTCATCCGGTTGTTATTGGCCAGATTCCGGGTCGGGCTAAGGAAAACGCCCCCCATGTGCATCAGCTTGCTGAACGGAAAATAGGCGAGCAGGACAGTGATCAGAAAAAGATGAATAAAGAAAATACCGGTGATCGAATCGGCAATGACGGGCTTGCCGGTAACCAGGCCGTGGGTGAGCATCTTGATGCCGATCACATCGACCCTTACCACATAGCGCATCAGGACGCCCGAGATGCCGATGCCCAGGAGCAGCAGCAGCGGGAAATAATCGGACTGCAGGGTAATGTAGCGCATATTCGGTAAAATCATGCGGCGCAGGAGCAGGAAGGTCAGGGCGCCTAAGAAGACGATATCGGTCTGGTAGAGGACCGGGACCCCGACCTGCATGAAACCGTCGGCGAATTCCAGGATGTGGACAAAGCCGGGGATCGGGTCGGTGAAAAGACGCATATGCCGCAGCAGGATGGTCAGAAAAGAGTAGTGGAAGAGAAGTCCGAACAGCCAGAGGAATTTGCTGGTGCCGTAGGCGAGTTTCGGGCCCTCATGGATTTCCGCCCGGGTGTTCTTGAAGAGAGAGCGGAACAGCAGGACTTCCAGGAGCATCCGGCCGATCACCCCGCTGGTGGTCGAAGGGCAATCGAGCTTGTTCTGCTTGATCCAGGGCAGCGAATTAGCCTGCCCGGAGGTGGTCGGGATCCGGAAGGGGACCGGCGACTTGGCCCAATCCATCACCTTGACGATAAAAAAGATGATGAAAACGGCAAAGCCCAGATACGGCAATACCACCCCGAACAATGTCCGCCCGCCGGGCACTTTCTCGCCCAGATAAGCAAGCAGCGTCAGCGCCAGGACAATTCCTAATGCTTGTAAGACTTTCATCTACATTTACCTCGCATCTAGTTGATTTGGTCTAGGGGTCACCTAGTGCCGGTCCATAAATGGTCTTTTTGCCCGATAACTTCGTCGCCGCGGAGTCGGAAAGTGCTCACGTACCCGAGTACGCTGCGCTTTCCCGACATCCTTGCTTCTCGTTCTCGGACAAAAATCCTCATTTCTGAACAGACACTACCTAATCATTTTCCGCTTTCTTGCTCTGCATATCCTCCCGCACCATCGCGGAAGGGCACTTCATGTTATCGGTCAGGATATGATTACCACTCTGCAGCTCCCGAATCCTCACCATGTAGAGCCGTTCGCGGCACGCCATGTAAAGGTCGAAGGCCTGCAGGGACAACCGGTCGATCCGGCCGGCCAGCTCCGGCCACTCCGCATCGAGCTCCGAAGTCCACTCCTTGCGGCACTCTTCCCTGATGATCTCCTTCAGAGCAAAGATGAAGGCGAGGGACTCGGCCGGCGTATCCTCGGCCTGCACCGCCCGCACCTTCATCAACTGTTCGAGGACCTCGGTGACGTCCCCCGGCTCTTCGCTGCGCAGGTGGCGATACAAGCCGGTCAAGCCCGTCGAAAAGTTATGTCCGAGCGGATTGGCGAAACGATCATTCTGTTTGGCCAGAAACCTGTTTGCGTCAACCGAAAAGGCGGCGAGAACATGCTTGAGCCACCGCTTGACGATGACCTCTTCCTTCTCGATCAGCAATTGAAGAATCTTCATTAAGAACTCAAAAAAAGGGGCGTACCCGTTTAGGAACTTTGCTGAATATGAATGACAATTCAGTAATAGAAAGGAACTCCTATCATGTTTGTAATCTTTTTTCAAGAATAAAAAACGCCGGCCGGCCGCTTAATTAAAGTACGGGAAGCCGTCTTCAACCTTGATAGAATTCGGGAAAAATCATGGGATGGCTAAACAAAAAGTTCGCTACACAGGGAGTGGTGTGTTTTTGCGACGGGGCCATACATGTTTCCGGGCGAGCACCCTCGGGCAGAGCTCCATCGAAACTTCATAAATCCTCCGTCCTCTCCCGCAACCTTTCCATGAGCCCCGAATTTCTGCTCTGCAACCGGTGATTGGCGATGGCAATGGATAACGCCTTGCGGCTGCCGATCACAATCACCAGCTTCCTGCCCCTGGTAATCCCGGTGTAAAGCAGATTTCTCTGGAGCAGCGGGTAATGCGCGGTATGGACCGGAAAAATCACGCAGGGGAATTCCGAGCCCTGCGCCTTGTGAACCGTCACCGCGTAGGCCAGTTGCAGTTCGTCGACCTCGCCCGCCCCGTACCTGACCGGCCGGTCGTCGAACTCCACGGTCATCATCCGATCGTCGCCATCGATCCCGGTCACAAAGCCGAGGTCGCCGTTGAAGACCTCCTTCTCGTAATTATTGCGGAGCTGCATAACCTTATCGCCTCTCCGAAAACGGCCGCCGGAGCCGAATTCCGCCGTTTGACCCGGGGCGGCCCGGTTGAGCACTTCCTGCAGGCGGAGGTTGAGATTTTCCACCCCGATCAGCCCTTTGCGCATCGGGGTCAGAACCTGAATATCGCGCATGGGGTCATAACCGTATTTTTCGGCCAGCCGCCCCCCGCAGAGCGAGACGATCTCTTTTTCGATCTCCTCGACGTTATCCCGGTTGATATAGTAAAAATCCTTCTCCCCCTGATAGCCCGGCAAAAGATCGAAGAAGTCGCCGTTATTGACCCGAGCCCCGTTGACACTGATCAGACTGCCCTGCTGCTGTCGGAATATCCGGGTGAGGCGGGCAACCGGCGCCACTCCCCAGCCGATGATATCTTTCAGGAAATTGCCGGGACCAACCGCGGGCAGCTGATCAACGTCGCCGACCAGCAGCACGGCGGCCCCGGTCGGTACCGCCCGCAGCAGGGCGTTGGCCAGAACGATATCCAGCATTGACACCTCATCGACCACCAGCAGATCCGCCTCCAGGGGTTTTTCACCATTGCGGCTGAAACCGCCTTCAAAGGCGGAAAACTCCAGAAGGCGGTGAATGGTCGAAGCATCGCGGCCGGTCGCCTCGGCCAGTCGTTTGGCGGCCCTGCCGGTCGGCGCCGCCAGGAGGATGCGCACCCCCTTTCCCTCAAGCATCAGCATCATCGCCTTAAGGATCGTGCTTTTACCGGTGCCCGGGCCGCCGGTAAGAACCGCCAGGCGGCTTGCCAGAACCAGCCCGAGGGCTTCCGCCTGCTCGTCCGCCAGCTCAAAACCTATTTCCCCGCGGATCTTGCGGAGCTCAGCGGCCGGGTCGAGCCTGCCCCAGGGCGCCGGACCGTCTCCGATCCGCACCAGGGATTTGGCCGCGCCCAACTCGGCATAATAAAGAAAACCCGGATAAACCCGCTCCCCGGAGATCACGACCTGTTCCGCCCCGGCCAGCTCCGGCAGGCCGGCCTCGACCTGTGCCGTCGGGACCTCGAGAAGAGCTCGGCCTGTCGCGAAAAGCTCGTCCCGCTCCAGATAACAGTGGCCCTGTCCCATGGCCTCGTTAAGCACGAACAGCAGTCCCGCCTTGATCCGGGCCGGATCATCTCTCGGCAGTCCTACTGAAACAGCAATCCGGTCGGCGATCTTGAATCCCACTCCCCGGATATCCTCGATCAGCCGGTAGGGGTTCTCCCTGACCACCCGCAAAGCCTTTCTGCCGTAGGTTTTATAGATTTTTACCGCATAGGCGGCGGAAATATCGTGGCCCTGCAAAAAAATCATGATCTCATGAATATCCTGCTGCTCCAGCCAGGTCTCCGTGATCCTTGCAGCCAGCTTGCTCCCCAGACCCTTTACCTCGGACAATCGCTCGGGATTATGATCGAGCACTTCCAAGGTGTCGATCCCGAAGTGCTTGACGATCCGGGCGGCATTAACGGGCCCGACCCCCTTGATCAGTCCGGAGCCCAGATATTTCTCCATGCCTTTAATAGTTGTGGGTTTGACGATTCGGTGGCCATCGAATTTAAACTGGCGCCCGTGGCGGGGATCCCGTTGCCAGCAGCCGGCAAGCTCCAGGGAAGAGCCGACCGGGGCATCGGACAACACCCCGACCACGGTGACAGGCTCACTGTCGGGATCATCGGGCTGGAGACGGGCGACCGTGAAGCCGGTTGCCTCGCTGTGGAAGGTGATACGTTCGAGAACTCCGGAGAGCAGTCCCGCCGGATTATCGTTTTGGGGAGGAGTGGATTGCGCTGGTCGTTTAGGCAAAATGTCCACCAGAATGGTTTTTATCCGGCCACCCCCAGGATCGAGGCCCTCGCCAAAAAGGTCCAGACAGGGTTCAGCAGCCGTGTTTGATCAGAAAATCACGGACCATTTCGTCCATGATTTCCAGCTGACTCTTGCCGGTCTCGTTGATTAGAATCCAGGTACAGCGCTGATAGGCGCGATAAAGATCATCCGACACCTTGACGGTAATGGGGGCCAGCTCCTGACCTTTTTCGTCTCTCATCAACTCTCGCGGCAGAAGGCTACCGCTTCCTCATAGGTAATGCCGCTGCCGCCGAAGATATCGAGGGCGCTGCCGATGGTGACGTCCAATTTGTTCCGACCCAGCTCGCGAACCAGGCGAAGGTCCTCGATGTCCTTGACCCCGCCGGCATAGGTGGTGGGAATGGTCACCCAGTCGGCCAGATCGGTGAGCAGATCGACGGCCACCCCTTCGCATTTCCCCTCGACATCGGCGGCATGGATCAGGAACTCGGAACAGAAGCCGGCGAAAAAAGCGAGGGATTCGCGGCAGACCTCGATCTCGGTAAACTTCTGCCACCGGTCGGTTACCACATAGTAGCGCCCAGCACGTTGCCGGCAACTGAGATCGATCACCAGCCGGTCGCTGCCGACCAACCCGGCCAGCTTACGCAAACGCTCTTCATGCACCACCCCGTCCTTGAAGACATGGGAAGTGACGATCACCGCCGCGGCCCCCTTTTCAAGCCAATAGAGAGCATTGTCCGCGGTAATGCCGCCGCCAAGCTGCATCCCGCCCGGCCAGGCGGCCAGGGCCTCCAGAGCGGCTTCCTCATTACCGGGCCCGAGCATGATGATATGCCCGCCGGTCAGATTATCCCGCCGATACAGATCCGCATAGTAGGAGGGGGGCTGATCGGAGGCAAAATTAGTCCGCAGGCCGGATTCGTCCAGGTCCGACAGGGTGGAGCCGACGATCTGCTTGACCCGGCCTGCGTGGATGTCGATACATGGTCTGAATTTCATGATCCTCACCTTATACCCACAGGGCATAAGTTTCGTTTGAGCAGGCGAGCTGCTCAACTCAGCTAAAAAAAATGGCAGCAAGGCCGAAACCTATGCTGCCATATAATCAGTTACTGAAAAAATGAGCAAATAATTAATGCCTGCCGGAGATGCAAGGCATCACCCTGCGATCTGTACCCGGTGTACATGAGCAGGTCGATAACACAGCGGATTCGGCGCCCTGTGATCGCTGTAACCGTTCACCGGGGCGGTCGCCAAATTAGCCAAACCGCCGGACTGTAAACGTTTAGCAGTGGTGCAGATTTGGACAAGCGGACCGGCGCCGCGTACCTCGTGTACGTAAACCGGGCCGATCGTCCGAAGATGTGCTGCTGCTGAACGGTTACACTTCGCCGTCAAGCTTCCTTGGCCAGATAAGTTGAAGGATCCAGATCGAGAATCTTGCCCGGCTTGACGCTGCCGATGTTATCCTTAACCACGACCAGGGAAAGATCGGGCTGGTCCTTCTCGGGCTGAATCATCACCACGGTGTCGAAAAAGCGGCCGACATCATGACAGGGCGCCGGAACCCCCTCGTCACTGACGCGGTCATCCTCACGATGGCGGAGGGCCGAAAACCAGATCTGCAAACCCAGAACGTCGGCCATATCCTTGAGATCGGCAATCTCCCCGGCCGCGCTGTTCTCGAAATCATAGCCATCAATAATTATGATACCCGGCATGAAAACATCCTGAACCACCAGATCGTTAACCCGCTCTTCGAGCTTGGGCCGGGTGAAATCAGCTTCCTTGAAGGTCATGATCAACCGGTTGCGCAACACTTCGTCGCGAAGCCCTTTACTGTCATCGAGCTTCGCGCCCGCAAAAATATCCTTGATAATATCGTCATACCAGGCCCGGGTCTTGTCGAGGCTCTGCCCGATGCTGACATGGAGGACCTTGTTGCCGCGCAGGATATTATCAAGGGCAATCTGCACCAGGATGGCGGTCTTGCCGAGGCCGGGCCTGGACATCAACAATCCCATGCGTTTATCTACCGGCTTGCCTTCACTGTCCCGGGCAAAAATTCGTAACGGATTCTTATCGGCCAGATCCATTTTTTGCATATCTAATCTCCTGTAATTACGAAACAGTTGGTCTCGTTCCGAGAACGCGCCATGTCGACGGCTTCACTCTGACTTTAACGGATTTACCGCCGACCGGGCAATTGGTTAATTTATCTTACTTCTTTTCCTTCAGCCGTTCTTTAACAATCTCTTCAGAGACATTCTTCGGAACCTGCCGGTAAGTCGAAAACTCCATGGTGAACTCCGCCTTGCCCTGGGTCAGGGAGCGCAAAATGGTGGAATAACCGAACATTTCGGAGAGGGGCACCTCGGCATCGATCACCGTGTAGTTGCCTTCTTCGGAGGTGCCGAGCACCATGCCGCGCCGCTGATTCAAACTGCCCATCACCGAGCCCTGGAATTCGGTGGGTCCTTCGACGGAGACCTTCATGATCGGCTCCATCAGGATCGGCTTGGCCTTCATGTAACCCTGCTTGAAGGCGCCGACCGCGGCAAGCTGGAACGCCACATCGGAAGAGTCCACCGAATGGGAGTTACCGTCGTTAATGACGACCCGAACCCCGGTGACGGGAGCCTCGGCCAGAGCGCCTTTTGTAAGGCTTTTCTGGAAACCCTTGTCGCAGGCGGAGATAAACTCACGGGGGATCGAGCCGCCGACGATATTGTCGACGAATTCGTAATCACCCTCCTCCAGGGGCTCAAGGTAACCGGCCACCCGACCGAACTGGCCGGAGCCGCCGGTCTGTTTCTTATGGGTATAGTCAAACTCGGCCCGCTGACTGATCGTCTCCCGGTAGGAAACCTGGGGCGCCCCGACTTCGACTTCAGCGTTATACTCCCGCTTCATCCGTTCAATATAGACCTCGAGATGGAGCTCGCCCATACCCGAGATAATGGTCTCGTTGCTCTCGTCATCCACAAAGGTCTTGAAGGTCGGATCTTCCTTGGTGAACCGGTTCAGGGCCTTCGACATATTACCCTGGGCCTTGTTGTCGACCGGCTTTATGGCCAGAGAGATAACCGGTTCGGGAATGTACATGGAACTCATCGAATAGTTGACCGAATCATCGCAGAAGGTGTCACCGGAAGCGCAATCGATCCCGAACAGGGCGACAATATCACCGGCGCCGGACTCCTGGATCTCCTCCATCTCATCGGAATGCATCCGGACCAGGCGGCCGACCTTGACTTTCTTGCCGGTTCGGGTGTTAACGATGGAATCGCCTTTTTTGATGGTGCCCTGGTAAGTCCGGAGGTAAGTGAGCTGACCGTAGCGGCCCTCCTCGAGCTTGAAGGCCAGGGCCACCATCGGATCATCCGGATTGTTGGTGACCTTGACCTCAACTTCGTCATGGTCGAGATCCAGGGCGGTATTCTCAATATCGGTCGGACAGGGCAGATAATACATGACCGCATCGAGAAGGCTCTGCACCCCCTTGTTTTTGTAAGCGGAGCCGACGAAGACCGGGGTGATCCCCAGTTCGAGGGTCCCGAGGCGCACCGCCTCGATAATCATTTCCGGGGTGGGGGTACCTTCCAGTATCGCCTCCATCAACTCTTCGGAGAACATGGAAGCGGCATCGAGCAGCTGCTCGTACATTTCCTCGGCCTCATCCCGCAGTTCGGCGGGAATCTCATCCTCGCGAATTTTTTCGCCGAATTCGCCTTCGTAATAGACCGCCTTCATGGTGACGATATCGATAACCCCCTTCATGTCACCTTCGAGACCGATGGGAAGCTGCATGGGCAGAGCGTTGAGAGCCAGTTTTTCCCGGAGCTGCTGGGTAACCCGAGCCGGATTGGCGCCGGTGCGATCGCATTTGTTGATGAAGGCGATGCGCGGCACCTTGTAACGGGTCATCTGGCGGTTAACCGTAATGCTCTGGGACTGGACGCCGCCGACCGAACAAAGAATCAGCACGGCCCCGTCCAGAACCCGCAGGGCTCTTTCAACTTCGATGGTGAAATCGACGTGGCCTGGGGTATCGATAATATTAATATCGAGATCCTTCCAGGTACAGTTGGTAGCAGCCGAGGCGATAGTGATGCCCCGCTCCTTTTCCAGTTCCATGGAATCCATCTTGGCGCCGACTCCGTCCTTGCCTCTTACCTCGTGAATGGCGTGAATCCTGTCGGTATAAAACAGAATCCTCTCAGTCAGCGTAGTCTTGCCGGAGTCGATATGGGCGCTGATCCCGATATTTCTGACCTTGCTCAGATCTCTACTCATGTTCCACTTCCTCTAAAATTACATTTGCGGCGGATTTAAAAATCCGCCCTGATCAAGTTGCCTTCAGTGATTAAATGAAAAAAGCCCCGCGTGCTGGGGCTGGCAACGAATTAACGACCTATTCATCTCAAAAAACAGGGGGTGATTCGATAAACGGGCAAAAATAACCTTAAGCCCCCACGATGTCAAGCAAAAAGAGCATTATCCCTCCCGTAAAAAAACTCCCTGTTCCTGAAGGTAAAACAAAAGAAGTTCAGGGAGTTGTCGGACCGGCAAGCCGTTATCCATAAATCCGTCCACGGCTATTGTAAAGATGCCCTTGTCAACTTCCTGAATCCGTGAGCGTTCGAGAACGGTGCAGATGCTTGGAAATTTGCCGCCCCCTTTCGGGACGCCCGATTACAGGCCATCCTTGGGGTCGGGCGGCTCGTTGATATACAATCATGACAATCAAGATCGTCGTCCTGCCGGCACCCTACCCGCCCTGAAGCCTCACGGATTCAGGGTTGCATCCGTAACTAACCCGAGGATGGCCGGATGGTTACCATCGGGCGAGCGGTCCTAAGACTCGAAAGAGTCGGCGAACAGTTGTTCGATTGCCTTGCGGCCGTCCTCGGTAAGATGCCTGGTCCCGGTCCCGACAAAGGTATCATGTTCGATCCGGGGATGATCTTCGCGCCAGGCCCCGTCACGCCAGGTATACCAGCCCTTGCGAACCTGGCCGTAGACATGAACCGGCCGGTTGAAGAGCTTGGCCAGCTCCACCGCCCAGCCGGTGCCGCCCTTGACGGTGTTGTCATCCTGAATGGTGCCGACCACGAAGATCTGGTGCCCGTTATTGACCATATGGAAGATGACCTGCAAAACCTTACGGAGTTTTTCCGCCTCGTAGTAGTTGCGCTTCATCATCTTCGAGGCGAGTTCCATGCTGATATCGCCGCGGCGCAATTCCTCGTCGGAAACAACCACCAGGTTCCGGTTCCGGTTGGGAGTCCGGCCGGCAAAGGTGAAATTAACCTCCTTTATTCCCCATTTTTCGGCGACCTCGCCGAAATAACTTTCGGCTCCCTGGAGTCCGCCGCTGTATAAAGTAGAATTTTCCTTGACCAACATGTCACACCTTCCGTTTAAGGTTTGCGATTCGTCCCGCTTCTTCCATATTTCGTATTATATGATCTTTATTACACTTTCCAAGGCCCTTGACAATCATAAGGTTCGAAATTATTGTTCCTAAACAACAACGATTCCCAATAATGCGCTTTAATAAGAGTATATCAAACTACAGGATAAGGAGAAACCAATGGCTGAATTTAAATGTGAAAAGTGCGGCGAAACCAAGGAAGGCAGGTGTAAACCGAAAAAGTGCCCGGCCTGCGGCGAAGCCGGGGTAATGGCGAAACAGGAAGAAAAAAAATCTTCGGGTTGCGGTTGCGGTTGCACCTGCGGTTCAAAATAGCCCAACCTCACCAATCGTCCACAATCCCCGGCTCTTTCGGCCGGGGATTTTTTTGTACCAGAAACCCGACCCCCGAATTTGTCACCGAACCCCACCTACAGCCTGGCACATAAATCCGCCACCCTCTTCCCCAGCTTAAAGCCGTCGGAGACTGCGGTCGCATCCGGTTCCTTGCAACAGGCCACCCCGTAATGCCCTGAAGCGTCCATCGGATCGCCGACGATAATCATCCCGTAAATCAGCATGCACTGCAGGATGGAAAAAATAGTGGTTTCCTTGCCGCCGCTATGATGATTGCCGGAAGCAAAGGCGGCCCCGACCTTGTTTTCCATCTCGCGACGAAGGCCGACGAAATCATCGAAGACCTTCTTGAGCTGGGCCGCCATCAACCCGAAATAGACCGGAGAGCCGGCAATAACCCCGGCGGCATTGCGAAAATCTTCCTTGCTTACTTCGTCGGTATTCCTCAGGACCGGCTCGGCCCCGGCCGCGCCGACCCCTTCGGCGATCGCCTCGGCCAGTTTCCTGGTATTGTTACTCTTGGAATAATAAAGAATCAGCACCTGCATTTTCGTCCCTCCACACTGGTTGTTTGCGGGTTGATATTTTGATGGCGTCGCAAAAAGTCGCCAGCTCCCGCGTTGCTGCAAATTGTCTCGTTATTGCAGCGTGCTGAAGTTCGCTTCATTCCTCGAAATTTGCGCGCCCTGGATCTGACGATTTTTGCTTAGCCATCATATTTAGCTGTTGCGGTTATTCCCCGGTCCGCGGACCGAAAATCCGTTACCAATGAAAGTGACGGCGACTTTTTACGACGCCCTCAAAGTGTATATCTTTTAACAGATCAGGCGGTCTAACGCCATCAAAGGTCGCAACCCACCTCTTCACCAGTTACCCGGGTCAATAAACGTTCGCGACCGGGGCACCTGCAAGGAGGCAACGATGTTAATCATACCAACGAAATATCAAGGGATTGCCGACTCGGCAAATGTCCCGTTAGCGAATATTCCGCCCGGCGGCGGGGGCAATTTGTCCTACAATGTAGTTGACAGTTTCAATCTCCTTGGCTAGTGATTAGCATAAATAACCCTGAATTATCTACCGTTGGATTTCGGGCGTGATCAAAATAAGGTATGGAGATTATAGAAGAATGTCATCTATTAAAAACTGTTGGGAAATAAAAAAATGCGAACGGCAGCCGGGCGGCGCCAAAACCGAAGAACTCGGAGTCTGCCCTTCGGCGGCGCCGGGCAGTTACGACGGGGTTAATAACGGAACCAACGGCGGCAGATTCTGCTGGCGGATTGCCGGAACCTTCTGTGGCGGCAAACCCCAGGGCACGGCCGCCCAGAAGACCTTCAACTGCCTGGGCTGTGAATTTTTCAAAATGGTGGTCGCCGAAGAAGGAGCAGACTTCATCCTGTCCCCGGCCGATTTATAGAGCAGCCGGATTAGGTTTATCCGGCAAGATAACCCCGGCTTTTTCAGCTCAGGGAATCGAGCTTTTCGGCCAGGGTCTGTTCCGGTACCGCCCCGGTTATCCGGTCAACTTCCCGCCCATTGCGAAAAAAGAGAAAGGCCGGCACACCGCGGATGGCACAGCGGGAGGCGGCGGCCAGATTCACCGTGCTGTCGATTTTGGCAACAACAGCCCGGCCCCGGAAACGATCGGCCAGACTTTCGACTACCGGCATCATGCCGCGGCAGGGTCCACAGGTCGGAGAAAAGAAATCGACCATCACTACCTGATCGGTGGAGGCGAGAAAGGTGTCAAAATTGGCATCGCTCACTTCCGCGGCGCCAAGCTGCGCCCCGCTCAAATCGAGCGTAACGTGGCATTTGCCGCATTTCGGCCCGAGATGCTGCTTTGCCGCCGAAACCCTGTTCTTCGCTCCGCATTTCCGGCAGGTTACCACCATGTCTCCCATTTCTCCATCCTCACGCCTGTCGGGGGGGCTTGCTAAGCCATCGCACTTCCGACTGTTTGCGAAACCATCATTCCTTACTGGACACCTGAATCCGTGAGCGTTCGAGAACGGTGCGGATGCAAGGCGGCAACGATGTTGATAATACTAATGGTATATCTCAGGTCCTGTATTACGTGGACTCCGGGGCCAGCTTCGCCAGACTCGCTTCGATAAAGGCCGACAGGTCGGCCGGGCTCCGGCTGGAGACCAGATTGTTGTCGATCACCACCTCCTGATCGAGATATTCGCCGCCGGCGTACTTGATATCCTCGACAATCGATTTCCAGCCCGTCACTTTCCGCCCCTCGAGAACCCGGGCCGTGATCAAAAGCTGCGGGCCGTGACAGATCGAAAAAACCGGTTTAATCCGGGTCATGAACTCTTTGACAAAAGCGACCGCCTGGGGATCGGCCCGCAGGTTGTCGGGCGAATGGCCCCCGGGAATAAGGAGGGCGTCAAAATCGTCCGCCGCAGTTTCAGCCACCGCCCGCTCGACCGTCACTTCAGTTCCCTTTTTCTTGCCTCTGACGGTCTCTCCGGCCTTAAGGCCGACATGGACCAGCTGGTGGCCGGCCGCCCTGAGTGCCGCAGCCGGTTCAACATATTCGGAATCTTCAAACTGATCCGCGATAATAATTGCCACTTTTGCCATAACATCTTCTCCCTGATTGGAATCCTTCTTAATCGTTCACGAATCCAGGATTAACTTGTCGCCATCTTTTCTGATATCATCAGATTTCAGGGTCACCGAAGTCAAGAAATTCCGAAAAAACAGTGGGCGCTTTTCCATCCGCGACCGTGGTATTCCGGCAATCGCCGGATCGGCTGCCCGATTTGGAATTTTGCCTCAGCCGGGGTGATAAGTTCGCGAAAAGCCCGGAAGAGATAGCTCGATGATTCAGCCCTCTTCGATCCTTGTCTTATATGGTCCGTGAAGCCCGGCGCCGCTGGGTGATTTGCATTTTTCGACATAATCAGGTATAGTTACCGATCAAAGTACGCAAAGTACAAATTCATTTTAAGCATTTACTGCTAATCCTGCGCAGTCCGGTTTTTATCCACGATATTGTCCGCACCTTTAGATTCAGGCAATTATATTTAAGACGGCACCGGCTCTGCCAATATGAAAGGAACTTTCATGTTATATAGCGACGAACCGGCGATCAACCTCAATACCACTCAACCCCAAACCACCGCCTCGGTGGACCGCAGCGAGGTTCCCGACAAAAACTGGGAAGACTGGCGCTGGCACCTGCGCCACTCGATCAGGGATATCGACACCGTCGAGCGGCTTCTCGACAGGAAGTTCTCCCCCGCCAAAAAGGCGCGGCTCCGGGAGACCGTCGCCAAATTCCCGGTCGCGATCACCCCTTACTACTTCAGCCTGATTGACCGGGATGATTTCGAAAACGACCCGGTCTTCCGGCAGTCGGTGCCCGATCCGAACGAACTGTGCGTTTCCAGGCACGAAAAGGCCGATCCCCTCTCCGAGGACAAGGACAGCCCGGTGCCGGGCCTCACCCATCGCTATCCGGACCGGGTCCTGTTCCACGTCTCGAATCTCTGCTCGATGTACTGCCGCCACTGCACCAGAAAAAGGAAGGTCGGCGATGTCGACTCGATTCCCGACCGAAAGACCATGCAGGCCGGGATCGACTATATCCGGGCGACTCCGGTGATCCGCGACGTCCTGCTCTCCGGCGGCGACCCCTTTCTGCTCTCCGACGACCTTCTCGACTGGCTGCTCACCGAGCTCCGTAAGATTGATCACGTCGAAGTGATCAGGATCGGGACCAGAACCCCGGTGGTCCTGCCCCAGCGGATCACCGCCAATCTGGTCAAGGTGATCGCCAAACATCATCCGGTCTGGATCAACACCCATTTCAACCACCCCCGGGAGATCACGAGCCGCTCGGCCCGCGCCCTGCAAATGCTGGCCGACGCCGGCATCCCCCTGGGCAACCAGTCGGTCCTGCTGGCCGGGGTTAACGACTGTCCGAGGATCTACAAGGATCTGGTCCACAAGCTGGTCAAGAACCGGGTCCGGCCCTATTACCTTTACCAGTGCGATCTTTCCGAGGGCCTGGACCATTTTCGAACCCCGATCGGCAAGGGCATCGAGATCATCGAAAGCCTGATCGGCCACACCAGCGGCTTCTCGGTGCCGACCTACGTGATCGACGCCCCCGGCGGCGGCGGCAAGATCCCGGTAATGCCCAACTACCTGATCTCCTGGTCGACCAACAAGGTGGTGCTGCGGAACTACGAAGGGGTGATATCCACCTACAAGGAGCCGGACTCCTACCGTCCCTTCTTCTGCGACCGGGAATGTTCGGAGTGCCACCTGAATCTGGCCCTCGACAACGACTGCGACGAAAGCAGGGTGGTGGGGATCTCGCGGCTGCTGGCCGACTATAAGAGTACCACCACCCTGGTCCCCGAAGACAACCTGCGCTTGCGGAGAAGGGACGATGGCTGATCAACTCACTACAATCGGCCGCTCCACCGTGCAGCACGGCAAGGACAATGACCGGGTTTACCTGATCAAGCTGGCCGACGAAGATATGCCGGAGCTGCTCGGCCAAATCGACGAGCTGGCGGCCGAAAACGGCTACGACAAGATCTTCGCCAAGGTTCCGGTCCGCTGGATGACCGCCTTCGCCGAGAACGGTTACACCTCCGAGGCCCTGGTCCCTTTTTTTTTCGGGGGAAGAGAGGATTGCCACTTCATGGGCCGTTATCATGACCGGAACCGGGCAGTCGAGCCCGATCAGGACAAGATAACCGAGGTGATCGGTCTGGCCCGCCGGAAGGACAAAGAGCCACGGCCCGAAGCTGCCGATGAATACGAGACCAGGCGATGCCTGCCGGAAGAGTGTGCGGAAATGGCCGGACTGTTCGGGGAGCTCTTTGCCAGTTATCCCTTCCCGATTCATGATCCCGACTATATTGAGCGGACCATGGCCGAGGATGTCGTCTACTACGGAGTCTGGAGCCGAAGCGGCCAGCTGGTGGCCCTGGCTTCGGCCGAACAGGATCCGGTCGAGAGCAATGTCGAGATGACCGACT
>JAWOIQ010000156.1:0-20271 GCA_046484585.1 Desulfurivibrionaceae bacterium | reverse complement strand
TGGGGCAACGGTGATATCGACCCGCGGCAGTTTGGCGGTTTTCCGGCCCAGGGCGTCAAGGGAGATCGACAGGCCGGGGGTGATAATGCCGCCCAGATACTCGCCCTTCCGGGAAACGCAGTCGAAGGTGATCGCCGTGCCGAAATCGACGATGATCAAGGCGGCGGCATACTTGTCGAAGGCGGCCACCGCATTGACGATCCGGTCGGCCCCGACTTCGTCCGGATTATCGGTCTTGATGGTCAGGCCGGTGTCGAGATGGCGAGTGATCTCCAGCGGTTCAAAGGAGAAAAGATCCATGGCGAGATTGCGCCAGGCCGACTGGATCGGCGGCACCACGCTGGCCAGGACCATGTGGGAAATGTCGTTAAAGTCGATATGCTTCAGGGCGAAGAGGCCGTGGATAGTGGCGGCCAGTTCGTCTGCGGTGTTGGTGAGTTCGGTCCGGACCCGCCAGTGGCAGATCAGGGTTTCGCCCTCGTAAAGGCCGAGCACCGTGTGGGTGTTGCCAACATCAACCGCCATTAACATCGCCGTTCTCCAGATCTGTTTTTCTTGATTGTCCTGAATCCGTGACGGCAATCGGCCGGTTTGCCCTTGTCAACCAGCAATTACCGCCGCCTTTCAGGGCTCTTCGATACGGGTAATCCGCCCGGTCGGCACCCGTTGATATCCCTTCAGCAGGATCAACATCGCAACTGCATTGCGTCTGCGCCGTTCTCGATCACTCAGGAATTCAGGAATTGGTTCAAAAAAACTTACCGAAAAGCACTGGAGAAGTCCATTTTTTTCCCGGGACACTCAAAAACAGTTCTAAACGCCGGGGAGGGGGTCTGATCTTTTTTGCTGACCGGGTTTGGGACGCGCCGATATTTTTTTCACAACCGAGATCTCATCAAAAAAAGCAGGTTGGGGATGGTTTCGAACTCAAACTTACAAAGAATAAAGGCGGGTTAGGAGCCGTTGCTCCAAGGAAATAGCGGCGGGCTCATTCGAAAACCGAACAGACAGCGTGGGATGCTTCCCAAAAAAAACAACTGATTTATCAGATATTTTATTGGTCAATCCGGCCAAGTATGGTAGTTTTTTACCCCCCCCAATCGCCCCTGCGGAACTTTTTTGGAATCTTGTTCCGGGCGGTTGGCCGGAAAAGTTGGCACAAATAATCGTTTTTTCCTGGGTCGCCATGATTCATCCCGTCGCCCTGCGGAGCGCCCGATAACGGATTCAGGATACTTTTAAAACTTTGCACCGGATCCTTTGATAAACGACATGGTATCTTTTCTGACATTCCCGAAAGGCGGGGTGCACCCGCCGGACGCCAAAGAACTGACCTCCGATCTTGCCGTCGAGGAGATGGGGGTTCCCGCCGAACTTGAGATCATCCTCGCGCAGCATATCGGCGCTCCCTGTACTCCCACTGTTGCCAGGAAGGACCGGGTCGGCGAGGGGGACGTCATCGGTGAAGTGGCCAAAGGGCTGGGGGTGCCGCTCCACGCCCCGGCGGCCGGCGTCGTCAAGGCTTTCGGGATGTCCGCCCATCCGATGCGGGTCAGCGCGCCGTCGATCACCATTAAGACCGACCCGGACGCTCCGGCCCGGCAGTATCAAAAGATTGACTGGCAGGGATTCGGCAAGGAAGAACTGCTCAAGAAGGTCCACGACGCCGGGATTGTCGGAGTCGGCGGGGCCGGTTTTCCGACCCACGTCAAGCTTAACCCGCCCCCCGACAACCCGGTCGACACCCTGATCCTGAACGGCGCCGAATGCGAGCCTTACATAACCGCCGATTACCGGCAGATGCTGGAATCGAGCGGCGAAATAGTCGAAGGGGCCAGGATCATCCTGAAGATTCTCGGGATCAAAAAGTGCTTGATCGGCATCGAAAAAAACAAGCCCGAAGCAATCAGGCTGATGAGTGAAGCGGCGGCGGCCGCCTCGACCGACGACTGCCGGATTGAGGTCCGACCCCTTCAGGTTAAATATCCTCAGGGCTCCGAGAAACAGCTGATTCAGACCCTGACCGGGCGCAAGGTTCCGGCTTTCGCTCTGCCATCCGCGGTCGGAGCGGTTGTTCACAACGTCAGTACCACCAAGGCGATTTATGACGCGGTTGTCTTGGACAAGCCCTTATATGAAAAGATCGTCACCATCTCCGGCAAGGGCATCAAGAGGCCGGCCAATCTGCGGGTCAAGGTGGGCACCAGGCTGAGCGATATTGTCGAATACCTGGGTGGCGTCACTCTGGAGTTATCCAAGGTTGTCATGGGCGGACCGATGATGGGCTTTGCCGTCTCCAGCCTGGACATTCCGGTCACCAAGACCACTTCGGCGGTGCTTTTCCTGGCCGAGGACGAGATCGACAACACCCCCCATTCCCAGTGCATTCGCTGCGGCTGGTGTATCGAGGCGTGTCCGATGGGACTTGAGCCCAAGGAGATCGGTCTTTATGTGGAAGCGGGCCGCCCGGAGGATACCGGCCGGTTCGGGGTGTTTGAATGTTTCGAATGCGGCTGCTGCTCGTACATCTGTCCGGCCAAGCGTCCGCTGGTCCAGTTTGCCAGACTTGCCAAGATGAAGGCGAAGCACCAATAGTCGATGGCCTCGCCAAATGTCGAGGCAGACCGGAACCGCAACGATAAATCAAATTGTATGGCAGTAGGACATTCACTTATTCCGCGGGACGAACAATAGTTCAGTAGCGTCAAGGAGAAGAGCGATCAAACAGCAAGAAACGGATATTCAGGCCTCGGCCTCTCCCCCTGGTACATGGAAGGTTTCAGTCTCGCCCCATGTCAAGAGCAAGGAGTCGGTGGCAAAGATCATGTGGACCGTGGCCGCCTCCCTGCTGCCTCTCCTGATCCTGTCGGTGTTTATCTTCGGTATCCAGACCCTGATCATTACCGGGGTGAGTGTGCTGAGCTGTGTCGGAGTCGAGTATCTCAGCCAGAAGTGGCTGGGGCGCCCGGTGACCGTCAGTGACGGCAGCGCGGTGGTTACCGGGATGCTCCTCGCTTTCGTGATCCCGCCCGGAGTCCATTACCTGATGCCGATCCTCGGGGCGGTGATGGCCATCTATATAGGCAAGCACCTGCTCGGCGGCATCGGCTACAATATCTTTAATCCGGCCCTGCTGGCCCGCGCTTTTCTGGTGGCGACATTCCCGGTTGCGATGACCTCGGCCTGGCTGCCCCCCCTTGAAAACATGGCGATTTTTTCCTACCTGGGTTCCTCCATCGATGCGGTTTCCACCGCCACCCCGCTGGCGGTTCTTCAGGAACAGGGGATGACGGCCTTTACCGCCCAATACGGCACGGCCGCCAATTTCTATACAGATTTCTTTCTCGGCTGGCGGCCCGGCAGTATTGGCGAGACTTCCGGCCTGCTCATTGTCCTCAGCGGTCTCTATCTGCTTTATCGCGGTTACATCACCTGGCATATCCCGGTCTCGGTAATCGGCTCGGTGGCCCTGCTCACCTGGGCATTCGGCGGGGAGGCCCTGTTCGGCGGCGATCCTCTGCTTGCCGTTCTTTCCGGCGGCGTCCTCCTCGGCGCTTTTTTCATGGCCAACGATTATGTCACCTGTCCCACCGACAAGACCGCCCAACTGGTCTACGGGATCGGGATCGGAGCGCTGACCGTGCTGATCCGCCTGAAGGGCGGCTATCCCGAGGGGATCTGCTACGCGATCCTCCTGATGAACCCGATGAGCACGGTTTTCGATAACTGGTTCAAGCCGCGACGTTTTGCACCTCCCCTGGCGCCCGCGGGAGGTGGCAAATGAAAGAGATTTTCACCATTGTTTTCCGGCTGACCGTTTCCTGCCTGCTGGCCGGACTGGTAATGGGCGCCGGCCTGATGCTGACCGACAAGGCCAAGCAGCGCAACGAGCATGCCCATGAACAGCAGGTGATGCTGAGCCTGCTTGGTTACTCCAAGGCCAATCCGCCGCCGGCCGAACTTGAGCTCCACGAGATATACCGCTACGTGGTCGAGGGCGCGGACCAGCTTTCGGTCGCTTATCTGCTGCCGGTTCCCGAGGGTTTTACCTTCGTCAATATCGGTCTGGATGGCAATTTCCTTAATCAGGTTCCGGTGGCGCTCTCCGAAGAGAACGCGGTAAAGCCGGCCGACCGGGACAGCGCGATCCTGTCGGCCCTGGGCGGCGGCAAGTCCATCCGTTTTGCCGACCAGACCATCATTGTCACCAGGGGCGCCAGCCGGGCGGCCTATCTGCTTCCGGGCGAGTTCCCGGGCTTCAAGACCTTTATCAAGGTGATTCTCGCCGTGGCTCCCGACTTTACCGTTCTTGGTCTGGAGATTATGGAACATGAAGAGGATCCCGGCCTGGGGGGGGAGATCGTCAAGAATTATTTCAAGGGGCAGTTCGAGGGCAAACCCTTCGAGACCCTCAGAACCCTCGGGGTTACCAAACGCCCGATTCCCGACGAGTACCGCCGGGCACTGGAAAGCGAAAAGAGCGATCTCGGCGAGAACGAGATTGGCGAAATCCGGCAGCTTTACAAAGACAAGGACATTTACGCCCTTACCGGTGCGACCATTTCCAGCAGCGCGGTAACCAACGGGGTCAAGGCGATCGTCAAGAAATTCGCCTACCGGATTTCCGTTCTCGACCGGGTCCTGGCCGAAGAGGGGATCGATGTCTCTTTTTAACCTGATCCGTGACGGCTTGGTGGGGAATTTTGCTTTATCCGTTTGTTGTTACGTGAAATAATCGTTTTTCACTGAGTCGCCTCGGTTCACCCCGCCGCCCTGCGGGGCGCCCGATAACGGATTCAGGTTTGACGGAATGGGCGAACTGTTTTTTCCGGAGGAATATTGTGGCTACCGATAAGACAAGTTTTCAACTGGTAATCAACGGAATCCTGAACGAGAACCCGATCTTCCGCCTGGTCCTTTCCATGTGCCCGGCCGTCGGGATCAGTACGACCGTGATGAACGGCCTGATGCTCGGCGTCGCGGTACTGTTCGTCCAGGTCTTTTCCAGCGTGACCATCGCCATTTTCAAGAACGTGATTCACCCGCGGATCAGGATTCCCACCTATACCTTGACCATCGCCACCTGGGTCACGGTGATCGATATGGTGCTGGCCGCCTATCTGCCGGAAGCCTATGCGAAGATGGGTATTTTCGTCAAGCTGATCGTCGCCTTCGCGATCATCACCATGCGCCTTGAGATGTTCGCTTCCAAAGAGTCGGTTGACGCCTCCTTCTGGGACGGAATCGGCATGGGGCTGGGGTTCATGGCCGGCATGGTTGCCCTGGGGTTTGTCCGGGAGCTTCTCGGTCTCGGCACCCTCCTCGGTTACGATGTCCTCGGTTTCCAGCCGCTGCTCTTTTTTGTGCTGCCCTTTGCCGGTTTTTTCGTTGTCGGATTGATGATGGGTTTCTTCAATTATATCGAAGTCGTTTATAAACGCAGTAAAGCCAGACAGGCCTGATTATGCCTAGAATAACCGAGATGGTAAAAGGTTTCCTGCCCACCCTGATCCTGTTGCTCTGCCTGCCGGGCCTGGCCCAGGCGGCCCTGATCACCGACAAGTCCTTCGGCGGGGAAGACAATCAGATCGTGGTGGATTTCGCCCGTGCCGTGGATCGGGAGGTGGCCGCAAATACTGAAAATTACATTGTCTACGAAGAGTCTGACCCGGATATCCGACTGCAACTCGAACGGGTTGAAGTGGCCGGGGACGGCAGGTCGGCGACCCTCTTTTTCGATGAACCGCTCAATACCCTGAAGACCCATGTGGTCACGATTAGAAATATCACTACGGCCACGGTTGAGTCGGTCAAGGTCAGCAAGTCCTATCTCGGCTACCTGCTTTCGATCATGATCGGGGCGATGCTGATCAACAACTTCGTCTTCACCAAGTATCTCGGCCTCTGCGTGTTCTTCGGCACCTCGAAGCGCAAGGACACCGCCAAGGGGATGGGGATCACTTTCACCATCGTCATCGTGGTCAGCGCGGTGATGAGCTGGTTTTTCTACCAGTTTATCCTTAAGCCGTTCGATCTCAATTTTCTGCAGATCGTGGTCTTTATCGGCCTGGTTTCCCTTACCGTCCAGGCGGTGGACACCGTTCTCAGGAAGATCAACCCCGTGCTCTTCAACGCCTTCGGGGTTTACCTGGTTCTGGTCATCGCCAACTGTATTATCATCGCGGTGCCCTTGATTCTTGCCGATAACGAATATAACTTCTTTGAGTCATTCATGTTGTCCTTCGGGGCCGGCGGCGGTTTCCTGCTGGCCCTTTATCTGATGAGTTCGGTCAGGGAGAGAATGGAACTGGCCAATATTCCCCCGACCTTCAAGGGTATTCCGATCGCCTTCGTGGTGGCCGGACAGTTTGCCCTGGCCTTTTTGGGTTTTTCCGGGCTTTCCCTTTTTTAGGACGGAACTTTTTTTCTGAACAGGTGATCTATGGATCCGGCACTATTTAAAATAGCGATAGGTGGAATCGCACTTCTGGTCTGCATCGGTCTTTTTTTCGGGATCGGTCTGGCCCTGGCGGCGCACCGCTTCGCCGTTGAAGTCAATCCGGTGGTCGAAGAGGTGCTTGAGTCCCTGGCCGGCGCCCAGTGCGGCGGCTGCGGCTATCCGGGCTGCGAGGGTTATGCCATCGCCGTGGTAAATGACCCCGATGTGCCTCCGAATCTCTGTTATCCGGGCAAGGAGAAGGTGGCCGAACGGGTTGCCGAACTTACCGGCAAGAAGATGGCGGCCATGGAGGACATGGTTGCCGTGGTCCGCTGTTCAAGGGTTGAGGGCCGGGTCAGCCACAAGCATGAATATATCGGGTTCGCCTCCTGCACCGCCGCCAATCTCGGTTTCGGCGGCCCCTCGGCCTGCAGCTATTCCTGCATCGGTCTCGGGGAGTGCGCCGCGGCCTGCCCCTTCGAGGCGATCACCATGGTTGACGGCTTTCCGGCGATCGATCCCGATAAATGCGTCAGCTGCGGCACCTGCGTCAAGATCTGTCCCAAACAAGTGATCGAACTGATGCCGCTCAAGGCCAGGGTTTTCGAGCCGTGCTCTACCCGGGATCTCGGCAAGAACGTCATGCGGGTCTGCGAGGTCGGCTGCATCTCCTGCCAGAAATGCGTCAAGGCATGCCCTGCCGGGGCGGTCAGTTCCGAAGACGGTCTGATCAGGATCGACCATCAGAAATGTCTCGATTACGGTCCCGACTGCGAGAAGATCTGTGTGCAGAAATGTCCCCGCCATATATTCAGATATTTTGAAGGCCGCCAGGTGGTCGCCAGGCAGCAGGCGCCGCTGAAGATGGCCTCTTGAGATAAGGTCCATATTATTCACAGATGAGGATGATGATGAAAATATCCACGGTTGAACAAGCGAAGATTGATCAGAAAAGAAGATCCTTTCTGAAACTTTCCGGTCTCCTTGGGCTCGGCGCGGCCACTTTTTCCCTGTTGCCGGCGGCCCGGGCCGAAGCCCTGCTCTTCGGCAAGAAGGAACACAAGGTCTCCCGGACCGGCCTGGCGATGGGTACCTACGTCTCGATCACCGCCATCCACTCATCCAGGAGCGAGGCCGAAAACGCCATTGATTCGAGTTTCGAGGAAATCGGGCGGTTAAGCGCCATTCTCAGCCGCCACGACATGGATTCACCAGTCAGTGCGCTGAACAGCACCGGCAAACTTGCCAGTGCGCCCCGGGAAGTGGTCGAGATGGTCGCCCGCTCGATCTACTACCATCGCCAGACCGACGGAGCCTTCGATATTACCGTTAAACCGCTGGTCGAGCTCTACCGCACCATTTTTCAGGCCGGCGGCAAACCGTCCGACTCCGAGGTCGGAAATGCCCTGCGGCTGGTCGGCCTCGAACAACTCCGCCTGAACGGCGACAACCTGAGTTTCAAAAGAAAGGGGATGGGGATAACCCTCGACGGAATCGCCAAGGGTTACATTGTCGACCGGGTCTCCGAGCTGCTGTCCGCCCGGGGCATTGGCAACCACCTGATCAATGCCGGCGGCGATATCCGGACCAACGGCTTGGCCGGCCGCGGCAAGCCGTGGACCGTGGCCATCCAGGATCCCGAGAAGCGGCGGCAGTACCCCGAGGTGCTCACCATGACCAGCGGCGCCATCGCCACTTCCGGCAATTACGAGGTTTTCTACGACCGTGAAAAGGTCTTTCACCACATCGTCAACGGCAGCACCGGCCTCTCCCCGGAGATTTCCGCCAGCGTCACGGTCAGGGCCGATACGGTGATGGATGCCGACGCCATGTCGACCAGCGTCTTCGTGATGGAGCCGAGCGCCGGCATTGCCTTTATAAACCGGCAGCCCGGCTGCGAGTGTCTGGTGGTCGGCAATAACGGCCTGTTTTCCAGGTCGAACGGCTGGCAGGCCTGATTAGGGAAAGCCCGGCCTGAATATCAGGCCGCCGGGCTTTCCCGGTTAATCTTATTTTGCTCCCGTGTTGACGATATCGATCCTCTTAAAGTTGCCGGTCGCCCCCGGGCCGGGACTTTCGCGACCCGGCTAAGTGCATTGCCCCTCGCCCCGCATTTTTCTTGATATCCCCGAATTTCCCGGCCTCACCCGCCCTCGTGGCGTCACAAAAAGTCGCCAAAGATGATTAATGGAACGCACTTCGACAAGCTCAGCACGAGCGGTAAATCAACAAGTGTTCCGCTTATCCTGAGCCTGTCGAAGGGTTTTCCGACTTTTTGCGAATCCATCAACCCTTGATGGCGACGCCAAAACTCCGATTCTGCCGTCGTCGCTCCCACAAGGCCCTTCTCCGGGTGTAGCCCTTTTTTGCCCGTTAGTCTTTCCAGCCCCTCCTCTCTACCAGTTCATCCCATAATTCCTGGGCGTGGTCTACCGCCTTTCTCGAATCGGCCGGAAATTCCGGATGGTGGAACATCTCGGCGAAAATTCGGGCGCGGTATAGGCGATGAATTCTTCTTTTTTGATTTCATGCATGGCATACTCTCCGGTTATTTTTTTGATTGAAGCTGAGTTGAGCAGCTTGTCTGCTCGTACGAACCTTGTGCCCTGTGGGTATAAGGAGCCGTTAATCTGATTTAATTTTAGCCGGAAATCTCTGGCCAGTACAAGCAGAGCCGCATTATCGACCTGAAGTTCAGGCGAATGGGAGTCAAATCTTATCCCGGAATATAAAAAGCGTGGTACGGCGCTTTAAAAATAAAGCTTTAATAATCGGTTTGCATTTAAGCGGTTGGCTGACATATGATTTAATCAGGAAATAAGCGCAAATTATTATATAGGTGGTACCAGTCGATATGATCAAGCCCATGATGGTGTTTTTGCTGGCAGTGACACTCTCTATCCAGGTCGGGACCGGCCAGGCCCAAACCAGCGGCGATATCCCGGATCATCCGCACAGGTTCCCATATACCAAGATGCTTGGCGACGATTATCATCTTCGTTTGATTGTCGATCGTTACAAGGGCAGGATACAGCTGGTCTTTGAGGATGTTTCCGAAAAGGCGGTCCGGATCATGCCCCTTAAGACGATTGATGCCGAGGTGATTTTTGCCGGTGGCGAAAGGCGTGAAATACAATTCAAGGCCGTCAAGAAACATGATCAATGGACCCATGGCGATGCCCATCCGGTTTTCCGGCTTGTCAACAGAAGGGCCGGGCTATACGTCTATGGAGCCGACTGGGTCAGGGAGGCCGTCGATTTCGATCTGATTGTCTCTTTCCCTTTTCAGGGCGAGGATTACAAGTTCGTTTTTGATTATTCGACCGGCGGCCACATGTTCCGCGAGCATATGGGAAGATAGTCGGCGTTACCAGATCAATCCCGCGGAAATCGGTTCCTGTTCCGACCGTCCGTTGATGTTGATCATAAATTCAAAGGAGAAGGTTATGAAAAAATTGGTTAAAATTACTATCCTGGTTAGCTGTCTGTTGCTTGTTCCATTTTTAACCGCCTGCGACCGTGAGGGTCCCATGGAACGCGCCGGGGAAAATGTCGATGAAGCGGTGGAAGAGACCGGCGAGGCAGTTGAGGATGCCGGCGACGAAGTGCGGGAGTAGTCAGCCTCAAAAAAAATATCTCCAACATCTATTCCGATTGCGAAAACCGTAAACCGGTTGGGATGGGCCGGTGTTGGCCGGAGAAATAAGCCGGTTGCCGTTCCCTTCGGCGGACCGCCCGAAAAAGGGCGGTCCGCCGCGATGCCACAAGATCTGAAAAGCGTTTCCGCCGGATGGCGGCAGTGCCGGTCGGCGGGCTTCGATTGGATCCTGGAATTACTTGGCTATCATCCCATGGGGTATTGTGTGCGGAGAACCGGTCAAGCGGGGGAGTGGGTGTCATTCAACCGCGGCAAGACCTGGAAAACGATCAAGGGCATGTTTGGCGTGGCATTCGGTGCAGGCCGCGACCATCTTGTTGAAGAGTTTTTCCTGGCCGGTCCGGTCCCCTTCCAATGCGGCGTCGGCCAGACGGGCGCTCAGCTCGTGAAAGTCCCGGTCCCTGCTCAAGAAGGTATCGGGAACCGCGGCAAGCAGTGCTTTTTTGTCCTCGGGGGTCATTTCCAGCTTCATGATGAAGCTGTCATGGATGGCCCTGGCCTCCTCGGCAACTATCCGGTCATTGCCTTGAACCAGCGCCTCGAGAATAGTTTGAGATGCCGCGAGGATAGCGTTCATCTCCCTGAGCAGAAGGCTCTTCACCCTTGGCGGCAAGGCGGGGCCGACCGCTTCGCCTGACGATGCCGGCGCGGCTGAAGGGGTGGCGGGAAGCAGAAGGAGTAAAAAAGACAGGGTTACTAAAAATTTCATCACTTCAGCCCCTTTCATTATTCCACCTTATTAATGATGTTCGCTTCGAGATTTACCTTCCGGCCACCGGATTTAAACGCCTTCAAGCCCTACCTCGAACATCGCCTCAAGGTCGTGGCGGGAATAGGCTTCGAAGGCCAGGAGGGTTTGGGTCTTCCGGATCGACCCCATGCTGAGCAGTTTATTGGTGACTAGATCGGCAAGATCTTCATTGGTCGGCACCCGGACGATGGCGATGATATCGTATTTGCCGCTGACGGAATAGGCCTCGGAAACCCCTTTGATATCGGCGAGTTGCCGGGCTACTTCGTTGATCTTCGTCCTTTCGGCATTAATGAGGATAATCGCGGTTACCATTTGCTCTCCTTTCAAGATAAGTTTGTCTGCAACGGCTGGTTTGTGAACGATCACAGGATGAGGCAACCATCGGCTGGCGCCTGGATTGTGGCCGCCAGGGTGTGAATCCGCACCCGGAAGATGAGATGAGCTCAAGGAGCCTTAAGCTTGTCCGGATACCGGCCGAACAGGCCGGGGCCGAGAAAGATGCGGTAGCCCGCCGGTCTGTGCCTGATTATTTCGATAATAACAGGATGAGGCTTACCATTTCTACCATTTAATATCCTCCGTCATTGGCGCCCCCACCTCCTGCCTACCATTCGTAATCATCGGGGATGGGAAATTCCACGTAGGGATCGTTGGGATCCAGGGGCTGGTTGTCGTTTAACACTAGCAGGGCCTCCGGACAACGATCCCTTATCTTAACGGCGGTTTCAGACGGAACCAGTTCATATTTTTCTTCAACTTTGACAATCCCCAGGCGGCCGCTGCTCAACTGGTCGATGATCGCTTTGCGGAGCGACATTTTCTTGATCTTGTTGGCGTCGGCAAAGTGAAAGGGGATGTCGCCCCTGGTCTCCTGCACCCGGTTGCTCTCTGCCAGCTGTTTAACCTGGGCGGCAATCTCTTTCTTCCTGGCGATCAGATTGCGCTGGGCGTTGCTTTGCCGGATTTGTTCCTTCTCTTGCTGCTGGGCAAGCTTTATCGCTGGATCTTCGGGGTTCGGCCTCTTGAGCCGGCGCAGTTCCTTCTGTTTTCTATGCTGCTCGATTTTAGCTTTGCCCACCTGCTTCTTGTTGACCAGGCCGGCCTTTAAAAATTGATCCTGGAATGGATTAGCCATCTTTTCTCCGCTCTCCGGGCGATCTCTTCACGCACCCCAAAGCGATCCTGGGTCATGGGGTTTGCCGCTGTCTGGCAATTCTAAAGTGTTTTCGTGGCAGGTCGGGATCGGGCCACTATTCATATAATTAATGGAAAAAGCATTGTTTCGTCGCTTTGCTCCTTGCAATGGCATTGAACAAAACAGTTTCCGGGAGTTTATCATCCCATGAATAACAAACCGATTATAAGCGCTTTCAGGCCCGATGTCATCTTTTTGCCTGCAAAAAGGGCGTTGGCTGCTATGGGTCGGGGTTTCCATGCTAAAGTTCCTGGGCATTAAAAAAAACAGTACACTCTCTCCCGAAAGTCTTCTCAGCCGGTAATTGGGGGACGCCCATTTGATCGGTATTAACTATTCGGATTTGCCTGCTAAAAAAAAGTTTATGGCTGACCTGTTTTTTTGATAACCTGATAAAGAAGTGATGCTCTGGGGCTTCGCACGTCAGAAGAAAAGGAGGTGCATAATGGATAAAAAGAAGGGGTGGAGAATCGGGTTGATCGCCCTCGTCATCCTGGGAGCCGGTATTGTTGCCGCGATTTTCCTGGCGCTTGGGCCTCCCGATCTTCTGGCAAAATCGGAAACGCCGAATTTTTGTGCCGGCTGCCATGTGATGGAGGCGCAGTACGAGGCCTGGACCCATGCCGGCGCTCATCGCCGCAAGGCATGTGTGGACTGCCATCTGCCGAACCAGAGCATCGTTCTGCACTATCTCTGGAAGAGTATCGACGGCATCAAGGATGTTCTGGTTTTTTATTCCGGCCGGGTGCCCGAACGGATTGAGATCAGCGCGCACGGAGAGGAAGTGGTCCAGGCGAACTGTATCCGCTGTCACGAGTTCATGGTTACCCGGATTGATCAACAACGTCTCTGCTGGCAATGCCATCGCCGGATTGCGCACAGGGGAGTCGGTGAGATTCAAACGCGGTAAAGCACGCCAAGCCAACATAAGGAGGATGATATGCAGAAAAAAACATTGTTGCCCCTGGTTTTTATGGTAGCCGGCGGGGTGCTGTTGGGCGGCTGCGAGGAGCCCGAAAAAGTCGAGTCTGTCCGGCCGGTGCAGATTGCCGACGGCGAAATCGATCCGGCGGCATGGGGCAAGGCCTACCCAATCCACTATGATCTGTGGAAAAAAACCGAAGAGCCCACCGAGCCCGGCAAGAGCAAGTACAAGAGGGGTTTTGACGCGGACGGCATCACCTACGACAAACTCTCGGAGTTCCCGTTCATGGCCCTGCTCTTCAACGGCTGGGGCTTCGGCGTTGAATACAACGAGCCCCGCGGCCATGCCTACATGCTCAGGGACCAGGTTGAAATCGACCCCTCCCGAGTCGGGGCCGGCGGCGTCTGTCTCACTTGCAAGACCCCGTATGCACCCAAGTTGGAAAAGGAGAAGGGCTTCGATTACTACAGCAAGTCCTGGGCCGAGGTGCGCGATATGATCCCCGAGGAACACCGGGATCTCGGGGTTGCATGTATCGATTGCCACGACAATAAGGACATGTCGCTCAAGCTCTCCCGGGAATTCACCCTGGGCGAGGCTCTTGATAGGATCAACGTCGACCGCGCCGAGCTCAGCCATCAGGATATGCGCAGTCTGGTCTGCGCCCAATGCCACGTTACTTATAACATCGAGAAGAATGAGGACATGAAATCGGTGGGGGTCTACTTCCCCTGGCATGAAAGCGCCTGGGGGGATATCTCCGTGGAGAACATCATCAAACAGATCCGCGGCGACAAGTCGGTGGGTGAGTGGACCCAGAAGGTTACCGGCTACAAGATGCCCTTTATGCGCCACCCCGAGTTCGAGCTCTTTTCCAGGAACAGCGTCCATTGGATGGCGGATGTGGCCTGTGCTGATTGTCATATGCCGTATGTCAGGGTGGGCGGCAGCAAGTTGTCCGACCACCGGGTGACCAGCCCCCTCAAGAGTGACTTGCAGGCGTGCCGGCAATGCCATAGCGAAACCCCCGAATGGCTGCGCCAGCAGGTGATCGCCATTCAGGATCGAACTGCCTCCATATTAATTCGCTCGGGCTACGCGACTGCTACCGCGGCCAAGCTCATCGAGAGGGTCCATGCCGTGGAGGCAGAAGGCAGAAAAATCGATCAGGAGCTCTACGAGCAGGCCAAAGACTTCTATATGGAGGCCTTCTTCCGCACCCTCTATATCGGGGGAGAGAACTCGATGGGTTTTCACAATCCCACCGAAGCGATGCGGATCCTTGGTGATTCCACCGCCTTTGCCACCAAGTCGGAAGCGCTCCTGCGCCAGGCCCTTACCAAGGCCGGGGTTGAAGTGCCGATGACCGTCAATCTCGAAATTGAAAAGTACCTCAATGAACGGGGCAAGAAGAAGCTCATGCAGCAGATGGACGTGGAGTTCCAGGATCCCTTCGGGGTTCAGGACAAGCTGATAGACGTGGATCTTACCTCTAAGTAAAGACACCTTCACATTCACACTTTAAAAGCTCCCTGCCCGGTAAATTTGGGTGGGGAGCTTTTTTATGTCCGCCCCGGAGGCAGGACTGAAAAGTTATGGTTGGAGGCTTCACGAGATTGCAGTTAGTTGGGCGGTCCGGCCGGGCCGATCTCGGTGAAGGCCGGCCTGGTTGGAGATCACCTGATGAGTCGTTCCGGATCGGCGCCATGCCGATCGATGGCGTATGATCCGGTCTTTCCGGTAAAGGGCAGCAGCAGCATATGGAACAGGTTGTTCTTCCCGGGGTCGCGGAACTGGGCGAGGCCGATGGTCATTTTTTCATGGCCGAGCACCGGCTGGGCGCGGTAGGTGCCGAAGAAGCGGTCCCACCAGGGGAAGTTGAATCCGAAATTGCTGTTGGTTTCGCGGATGGTGACCGAGTGATGCACCCGGTGCATATCCGGGGTGACTACCAGCAGCCGGAGGTACCTGTCGAGTTTTTCCGGCAGCTTCAGGTTGCCGTGGTTGAACATGGCGGTGCCGTTCAGGACGATCTCAAAGATGATCACGGTCAGCACCGTCGGCCCCAGAGCGGCGATGACGGTCATCTTGATGACCATGCTGATCAGGATTTCAAGGGGATGAAAGCGCAAACCCGTGGTGACATCGATGTCCAGGTCGGCATGGTGCATCATGTGCAGCCGCCAGAGCAGCGGCACCGTATGGAACATCACATGCTGGAGATAGACCACCAGATCGAGGATCAGGATGCCGATCAGCATGCCGAGCCAGGCCGGCAGATCGAGGATGTTGAGGAGCCCCCAGCCATTCTCACTGGCCGCTAAGGCCACCTGCACCGCGATAATGGGAAAAATGAGCCGCACGGCAAGGGTGTCCACCGCCACCACGCCCAGGTTGCTGAACCATCTGACCGGCCGGGACATGGTCAGCACCCGCCGGGGAGAGAAGAGTTCACCCAAGGCGATAATTGCCAGAATCCCGAAAAAAAATCCCAGACGTATTGCGGCTTCATTTTCCATGAATATTTCCTGTGGGGTAAAATCTTTCCCGGGTTTTTTTGGGCGGTTCCCGGGAGATCAGGGCGCGGAAATAACAGGGTAACGGATCAAGTCTGTCGTCTTCCCGATACCAATCCATGGGGGCTCCCGAACCATATCAACAATAGATACCAGAGAGAGTGACAAAATTACAAGTCCGGCATCTTATTAGTCCGGTTTGGCTGCAATCAAATTGCACCCGCGCCATGGGATTTTCAGACTTCGCTTGCCTTGTGTTTTCCGGTTATTTATTGCGCTCCTGTCGAGTAAAGATGATGAGGACGGCTTGAAAGCTGCCGGGCTTGTTATCTTTTATCAGAAATACAGAAGTGGGGAGTCAGCGAAACTTATTCAAAGTTTTCTCCTCACTCTTCACTCCTGACTCCTGGCTCCTGGCTCCTGGCTCCTGGCTCCTGGCTCCTGGCTCCTGACTCTCGTCCCCTCTTAACCCGCCGCCGCCCATGGCCTGATACAATACGGCACTGTCGACAAGGCGGAGCGCCTGGGCCTCAATCAGGCTGATCCTCGTTTGCTGCGCCTGCTGTTGAGCGATAAGCAGCTCGACATAAGTGGCGGTGCCAAGCGCATACCGGCGCTCCATGGACTCCAGGGAGTCCCGGGCCGCGGCGTCGGCGGCAAAGAGGGCGGTCAGTCTCCGGGCGTCATTGTCCAGTGCCCGCAGGCCGTCGGCCACATTGCGCAATGATTCCAGGGTGACCTTCCGGTAATTTGCCGCTGCCGCATCGAAGGTGGCCAGGGCCGCGCGTTTTTCCGCCGGCAGACCTGGATTGAACAGGGGCTGGGTCAGTTGGCCGACCAGGCTCCAGACCGTTGAACCGGCGCCGAACAACGCCCCGGTTGTCAAGGCCTGGGAGCCGAGATTGGCGCTGAGGTCCAGTTGGGGATAGAGATTGGCGACGGCCACGCCATATTCGGCATTGGCCGCATGCAGCAGGGCCTCGGCGGCCCGGATATCCGGCCGGGTGCGGACCAGTTCGGAGGGTACGATCAGCGGCAGTCCGGCCGGCAGGGTGAAATCCCGCAGAGTGAACGATGGCAGCCCTGCCGCTCCCGGCTCCCGGCCGGTGAGAAGGGCCAGCAGGTGTTCGTTTTGCTGAAGCTGATTGCGCAGCAGCGGGATCCCGGCCCTGGTCTGCTCGACGAGGATCTGAAGGGGCGGCACTTCGTCGGCGGCGGCCTGGCCGAGCCGCAGCCGTTCCCGGGCCAGTTCCAGCTGTTCTGCCTGGGAATGGAGAATGGCCTCGGTGGCCTCAATCTGGGCGGCGAACCTGGCCCGGTTGACCGCAGTGGTGACAATATTGGCCGCCAGGGTCAGCCGGGCGCCTTCCAGCTGATAGTGCTGGTAGTCGATATTAGCGGCCAGGGCCTCCAGGGCTCGGCGATTACCGCCGGCCAGATCGAACCTGTAATGCACATCGATACCGGCATTGTAGAGGCTGAATTCCCGGGGATCGCCGGTCTGCCCCAGGGAGCCGGGATTGAAGCGCTGGCGTTGGCCGGAGAGGTTGGCGTCGACCTGGGGATAGCGGCTCGAACCGGCGCGGGCGGCGTAAATTTCCCGAGCCCGGCGCAGGGCGGCCCTGGCCTCGGCCAAAGTGGGGCTGGCCTCTAAAGCTTGATCGATCAGGTCATTTAATTCGGCCGACTCGAATTCCCGCCACCATCGGGGCGTTACCGCGCCGCCGGTGACGAAATGCTGGGATTCTCCCAGAAGGGTGGGGGCGGAGGCGGTCCGCGCCGGCAAGGGGGTTTCGGTGTAGGTTCCGATATCGGGCGGGGCGGGGGGCGTGAAATCCGGGCCAACCGCGCAGCCGGTCAGTTGATTGACCAGGATGAACAAGGCAAGGAGCTGAACGGGTTTAATGATGTTGCTCATGATAAATTTTCCTCTCCACGGCAGCGCCGGCTCTGTTCCACCGGCCGGCAACCGTTTCGGTGTTGGGAAGTCAGGCGAATTCCCTGCCCTCGCCGCTTTCCTCGTAGGTAACCCCGTCGCGGATGTGATAGATGCGCTTGAAGGTTGGGATGATCTTTTCGTCATGGGTGACCACGATGATCGCCGTTTCGAATTTGCGGGCCATATCGTTTAGAATCCGGATTACCGCCAGGGCTCTTTCACTGTCGAGGGGCGCTGTCGGTTCATCGGCGAGGATCACCGGCGGCCGGTTGACCAGGCCCCGGGCAATGGCGACCCGCTGCTGTTCGCCCCCGGAAAGCTGCGCCGGCATCGCTCTGGCCCGATGCTCCATGTCGAGAGCGTCGAACAGTTCGGTGGCCAGCTTGCGTGACTCGGCGTTAGGCTTGCCGGCCAGCATGGGCAGCAGGGCGACATTGTCGGTAATGTCCAGGAAGGGGATGAGATAGGGGGCCTGGAAGATAAAGCCGATTTTGTCGCGGCGCAGGGCGCGCAGGTCATTAACCTTCCAGCCCTGGTCGTAAATGATCTCGTCACCGAGAGTCATCCGCCCGCCGGTGGGCTCGATCACCGCCCCCAAGCACTTGAGCAGGGTGCTCTTGCCCGACCCGGACGGGCCGATCAGGCCGATCACTTCACCGGGAGCCACCTGCATATCCACGTTTTTCAGGGCGTCGACGGCGGTGTCGCCGCTGCCGTATCGTTTCCACAAGCCTTCGATGTGAATTCCCTTGGCGGTCATGTCAACCTCCGATGGCCTCGGCCGGATCGACCTTGAGCGCGGCCCGGATGGCGATAATGCTCGACAGCACGCAGATTATCACCACGGCGGCAAATCCGATCACGGAGTCGAGGGGTTCGAGCAGCACGTATTTCGGGAAAAAGGGCGCCATCAGCAGCGTGGCGGTGATCTTGCCCACCACAAAGCCGATCAAACCCAGGGCAACGGACTGCTGCATGATCAGGGCGACAATGGTCCGATTCCGGGTGCCGATCAACTTCAGAACCGCGATTTCCCGGATTTTGCCGAGGGTCAGGGTGTAGATGATGAAGGCGACAATGGCCGAGCTGACGATCGAAAGGATCACCAGGAACATGGCAATCTGCCTTGCCGAGGTGGCGATCAGCTTGCCGACCAGTATTTCCTCCATCTGGCCGCGGGTATATACCGTCAACCGTTTCCAGCGGCGGATCGACTCCGCCACTTTTTCCGGGTTATGGCCCGGTTCGATCTGGACCAGAACCGCGTTCACATAGGGGTTGGTGCTTTGCGAAGCGATGACCGCCTCCAGCAGACCCGGTACCCCGGGCCGGTTGAAAGCGGGATTCTCGGCGGTGCGGCGCCGCTGCTGGCGGATGGCATCATTGTCCTTGAGAAACTGGGCTTCCTGGGCATCCTTCAGCGGGATGAAGACCATGGGATCGCCGTTGGAAGAGACCATCCTTCTGGTCAGGCCGACAACGGTGTAATGGTTGCGGCGGACCCGGATGCTTTCGCCAAGCTTGAAACCCGAAGCGATATCGGCCACCGCCTCGTAGTGGCCCCGGGTAATCTGCCGTCCGGCCACGAGATAGGGGGGCCAGCCGGGTGTCCCGGGCCGGCCGGGCATGATTCCGGTAACCATCGCCCGCACGTCGCGCTCGCCCCGGCGCACCTGCATGGTGAGATAGGTGATGTTGGCCACCCGGGCCACCCCCGGCATCCCCCGAATCCCGCGCCAGGCGTCATCGTAAATGCTGGATGATTCGGCATAGGGTCCCAGGGTGTTCCTCTGCACCACCCAGAGATCGGCCCCGCTGTTGTCGAGCAGCACCTTGGCGTCATCCACCATGCCGCGATAGATGCCGGCCATGGACAGGGTAACGCCGATCAGCAGGCCGAGACCCATGCCGGTAAAGACAAATTTGCCCCAGGAGTGCATGATGTCGCGGCCCGCCAGACTGATCATCGGGTCACCCCCGGAATTTCGTCAACGATTTTGATCCGGCTCCGCCCGTTAAGGGCATTGGCGCTGTAGAGCACCACCCGGTCGCCTACCTCCAGCCCTTCCCGTACCTGGACATTGCCGTCCAGATCGGATACCGCCAGCGTAACCGGGGTAAAGCGCAGATCGCCATCTATAATCCGCCACACGCCCGTTTCGCCATCAATCTGCTTGATCGCCGCGTTCGGGATCACCGGCGCCGCCGGCAGCGCCGGCAGGGTGATGGTGACTTCGGCCAGTTCGCCTACCGGCGGCAGGGGGGAGGGCATCTCTTCGAACACTACCTTGGCCAGGATTTCCTCGGTCACCGCGTCGGCCATCGGTTCGACCCGCAGCACCCGACCCGCCTGGGACTTCTCCGCCTGGGAACGCATGACGATCCGGCCGGGCAGATCGGCGGCCAGCCCCCGCGCATTAATCTGGTCAAAACGCACATTTATCCACAGGCTCTCCGGGTCGATCACCTCGATCACCGCCTGGCCGGCCACGACCGTGGTGCCCGGATCCGCGTTGCGCGCTGCGACCAGGCCGTCGACCGGGGCAGTCAGCTCCAGGTTGCCGCCTTGGGCCAGCAATACCCCGCGATCGGCCTCAAGACGCGCGAGTTCTTCCCGCGCCGCGTTCAGCCCGGCCTCGGCTAACCGCAACTCATGTTTTTTGGTGGCGACGATCTCCTCGCTTGTCGAACGCACGGCCAGTAATTGCTCATAGCGGCGGGCCTGGTTCTGTGCATAACTCCGCCGTTCCCGGGCTTCAACCAACTGCGCTTCTGCACGCTTGAGCGTCGCTTCCTGGGCGCGGATGCGCTCCTTGAGATCAACCGGGTCCATTCTGCCGAGGAT
>JAWOIQ010000058.1:0-10832 GCA_046484585.1 Desulfurivibrionaceae bacterium | reverse complement strand
CTTGTGACGCCGAGATGATCGATCAGCGCTTTCTGGGCCTTGACCATGTCGCCGATGGTTATCACCGGAAAGTCGAGGCCGTAGGGGCGGCCGGTGGCGGGATTGATCGAGGCCGGACCGGTGGTGCCCATGCAGCCGCCCAGCACGTTCGAGCAGATCACGAAATATTTATCAGTGTCGATGCCCTTGCCGGGGCCGACCATAATATCCCACCAGCCCGGTTTGGGGTCATCTTCGGAATAGTAGCCTGCCACGTGGGAATCTCCGGACAAGGCATGGGTTACCAGGATAACGTTGCTTTTGTCGGCGTTCAAGGCGCCCATGGTTTCATAGGCCACCGTGATCGGCCCGAGCCGGGCGCCGCTATCCAGGATCAGCTCGTCTGGCGCCGCGGCAAAGGTGTGGAACTTTTTTTCGACGATTCCGACGGAATTGCCTTTCCGGTCATGTTCGATGTATTCGCTCATGTTGATCGGTTCAGATTGAGTCCAGGGCCTGGCCGAGGTCGGCGCAGATATCATCAACCGCCTCGATGCCGACCGAAAGTCTGATCATCTCAGGGGTGATGGAGAGCATTTGCCGGGCCGATTCCGCGAAGGACAGATACTGGGAGGAGTATGGGTGGATCACCAGACTCCGGCAATCTCCAAGATTGGCCAGGTTGTAGACCATCTTAAGGGAGTTGATGAATTTGAAGCAGTTCTCCTGGTCGGCCAGGCCGAAGGAGAGGACTCCGCCGAAACCGAGATCGTTAAACTGGGCGACCGCCGTCCGGTGCGAAGGATTGTCGGGCTGCCCCGGATAGCGGATCCATTTAACCTCCGGCCGGGCGGCCAGGTATTCGGCGACTTGCCGGGCGTTGGCAAGATGTCTTTCCATGCGCAGGGCCATGGTGTCGAGGCCCAGCATGGTCAGGTACGAGTGGAGCGGGGCCTGGGTGGTTCCGAAGTTGATATGGTGCTCCCGCCAGACCTTGTCGAGGAAGGCCAGCGGCCCTTTGCGGTCGATAAAGGGCTGCAGGTCCGGAAAGCGGCCACCCTGCCAATCGAACTTGCCGCTGTCGATCACCACCCCGCCGGTGGCGTCGCCGTGGCCGCTGAGATACTTGGTGGTCGAGTGGATAATCACGTCGGCGCCGAGTTCGATCGGCCGGCAGAGATAGGGGGTGGCCAGGGTGCTGTCGACCACAAGGGGCAGGCCGTGGCGATGGGCGATGGCCGCGGCCCCGGCCAGGTCCGGCACATCAATTTTGGGATTGCCGATGGTCTCCAGGTAGATGAACCTGGTCCTCTCGTTGATCGCCTCTTCGATGGCGGCCAGGTCGGTGGATTCCACCAGTCGGGCCGTAATGGCGTATTTTTTGAAGATGTTGGCGAACAATACGTAGGTCGACATGAACAGGGAGTTGCCGCTGACGAATTCGTCGCCGGCCCGGAGCAGGGCCATGCAGGTGTTGGTAATGGCCGCCATTCCCGAGGAAGTCACCACCGCTCCGGCTCCTCCCTCCAATGAGGCAAGTTTCTGCTCCAGAACCTTGTTGGTGGGGTTGGAGAGCCGCATATAGATATGCTCGCCGGTTTTGCCGGCGAAGGTGTCACTGAGGCTTTCAGCGGTATGGTGGCGGTTGGCGGCGGACTGATGGATGGGAGGCAGGGTCGAGCCCTGCCAGTCGGCCGGGGTTTGGCCTTCGTGGAGGACTCTCGTACGAAAATCCTGATATTTCACGGACGACATTGTATTTCTCCTGATGACATGGGTCGTAATCTTGGTGAGACACTAGCGAGACACTAGCGAGACACTAATTAATGACGTTGCAAAGAACTCCGGCCTGCGGCGTCGCACCCCAAGGGGTTCTGTTCAATCCTACCTGAGGAGGGCACTTCCTCCGGGCGCACCCCAAGGGCACTTCCTCCGGGCGCTTAGCGAAGTTTCTGCTTTAGTCATCCCCTGATTTTTTACGAATTCACCACGGATTGACCCGTTAACATATCTATACAGGAAAAGAGGGGATTAAAGCAAGTCAGACAGTACTTCGCAGGAGCGGCAAATCTTCATTTTCTCCTGCCAGTTCTTTTTGATTTTGCATTCGCAGATGGTGCCGTTGATGAACCAGCAGAGTTTGCCGGCCTGGAATTCCCAGGCGGGGCAATGCTGACGGCGTTGGGGGGGGCATTTTTTCACGGTCCAGCAGGGTTTCATGGATTTTACGTTGGCACGGGTCCTGGAAAGCAGGAAAAACATCTGGCGCTCCACATGGGAAGGGATCTTCCGCCAGCCTTGTTCGTAACTGTGCACTGCTTTAATTGAGATGCCCAGAAGCTCAGCCACCTCTTTCTGGGTTTTGGCCAATACTTTGCGGGCTTTGAGAAATTCTTCGCTATCCACCAGAAACACCGGTTTGAATTTTCGATTTATAAGATATTAGACTATTTCATATATCATATCACATGCTGAATAATATCTTATCATAAAATACCACACAGTGGTATAAAAAAATATTTTAGCCGGGGATGTAATTTTTTCCGACGGCTTGAAAATCGCCATCCTTGACAGCGGCATCTGACGACCTTAGTTTTTCCCAGGTCGGGCGAGGCGTGAAAATATTTTTATTTTTTTACTTATTCCCGGCAGGAGTATATCCTTTATCAGGTGTGTTTTAGTACCCTGAATCCGTGGCCGTTTTCACCGGCGCAGGTTCGGGATCATGTTATGGAGGAAAAAAGCGGATGCAGATAGATAAACTTACCCACAAGTCCCAAGAGGCTCTGCAGGCGGCTCAGAGCCAGGCCTACGAACGCGGCCACCAGGAGATCCTCCCGGAGCATCTTCTCCAGGTCATGCTGGCCGATCCGGAAGGGGTAGTTGTGCCTATCCTCCAGAAGATCGGGGTTTCCCCTGCCGCCCTGCAAGGGGAGGTCGAAGAATTGCTAAGGGCGGTGCCGACGGTCAGCGGCTCCGGTTTCGGGCAGGTGGTTCTGTCGGTCGCCGCCCATAAGCTGTTGGACAGCGCTTTCAAAATAGCTGCGGGGATGCAGGATGAGTATGTCAGTATCGAGCATGTCCTGATCGCCATGACCGAGGCCGGGGATTCCGGTGTCGCCCGGCTCCTCAAGAGGCACGGGATCGATAAATCCCTGTGCATGAAGGCGGTGGCCGAAGTCCGGGGTCATCAGCGGGTTACCGACCAGGATCCGGAAGACAAATATCAGGCCCTCGAAAAGTACGCCCGCAATCTTACCGACGTGGCCCGGCAAGGCAAGCTCGATCCGGTTATCGGCCGTGATGACGAAGTGCGGCGGGTCGTTCAGGTCCTTTCCCGGCGGACCAAGAACAATCCGGTCCTGATCGGCGAACCGGGGGTGGGCAAGACCGCGATTGTCGAAGGGCTGGCCCAGAGGATCGTCAACGGCGATATTCCGGAGACCCTTCGCAACAAGCAGGTAATGGCCCTCGACATGGGTTCCCTGGTTGCCGGCGCCAAATACCGGGGCGAGTTCGAGGACCGGCTCAAAGCGGTCCTGAAGGAGGTCCAGACCAGGGAGGGAGAGATCATCCTTTTCATCGACGAGATCCACACCCTGGTCGGGGCCGGCGCGGCCGAGGGCAGCATGGACGCCTCCAACATGTTGAAACCGGCCCTGGCCCGGGGCGACTTGCACTGTGTCGGCGCCACCACCCTCAATGAATATCGTAAATATATCGAGAAGGACGCCGCCCTGGAACGGCGCTTCCAGCAGGTTCTGGTCAAGGAGCCTTCCGTGGAGGACACCGTCGCCATTCTCCGGGGCATCAAGGAAAAATATGAGGTCCATCACGGGGTGAGGATCCAGGATTCGGCGACGGTGGCGGCGGCCACTCTCTCCCACCGTTATATTACCGACCGGTTTCTGCCCGACAAGGCCATCGATCTGATCGATGAGGCGGCCTCGAAGCTCAGGATCGAGATTGACAGCATGCCGACCGAGATCGATGAGGTCGACCGGCAGCGGATCAAGCTCGAGATCGAAAGAGGCGCCCTGAAGAAGGAAAAGGACAAACTTTCCAAGGAGAGGCTTGCCAAGGTCGAGGCGGAACTGGCCGATATCAACGAAACCCTGAACAGCATGAAGGGGCACTGGCAGCTGGAGAAGGATATCATCCAGAAGATCAGGCGGATCAAGGCCGAACTGGACGAGGCCAGGATCAACGAGCAGCACGCCCTGCGCAGCGGTGATCTGAGCCGGGCCGGCGAGATTACCCATGGCACCATTCCCAATCTGGAAAAGGCCCTGGCCGAGGAGAGCGCGCATCTCGCCGAAATTCAGCAGGACCGCCAGATGCTGAACGAAGAGGTCAGCGAAGTCGATATCGCCAGCGTGGTCGCCAAATGGACCGGCATTCCGGTCGATCAGCTGCTGGCCGGCGAAAGGGATAAACTGATCCATGCCGAGGAAAAACTGGCCGAGCGGGTCGTCGGCCAGGGCGAGGCGATCAAGGCGGTTGCCAACGCGGTCAGGAGGGCCAGGGCCGGTCTCCAGGACCCGGATCGGCCCCTCGGTTCTTTTATCTTTCTCGGCCCCACCGGAGTCGGCAAGACCGAGTTGGCCCGGTCCCTGGCCGCCTTTCTGTTTAATACTGAAAACGCCATGGTCAGAATGGATATGTCCGAATTCATGGAGAAGCATTCGGTGGCCCGGCTGATCGGGGCGCCCCCCGGCTATGTCGGTTATGAGGAGGGGGGATACCTCACCGAGACCGTACGGCGGCGGCCCTATTCGGTGGTGCTTTTCGACGAGATCGAAAAGGCCCACCCCGACGTCTTCAATATTCTCCTGCAGATCCTCGATGACGGCAGGCTCACCGACGGCCAGGGCCGGACGGTGGATTTCAAGAACACCATCCTGATTATGACCTCCAACCTGGGCAGTCAGATGATCATGGAGCTCGGGGAAGGGAATCGCCGAGAGGCGGCCCGCCGGGTAGACGAGATTCTCCACGACAACTTCAAACCGGAATTTTTAAACCGGATTGACGAGACCATCATCTTTCATAGCCTGTCCAGGAAAGACCTGAGCCGGATCGTCGATATCCAGCTCGCCCTCCTCAAAAAAAGGCTGGCCGACCAGAAACTGGAGATCGAACTGACCGACCAGGCCCGTGAATTTCTGATCGAGGTCGGGTATGATCCCTCCTTCGGAGCCCGGCCCCTGAAAAGAACGATCCAGCGTTATATTCAGGATCGTCTGGCCATGCAGCTTCTGGAGGGCGCCTTTGTCGAGGGCGACCGGATCCTGGTGGGCCGTGGGGACGGTGAATTGACCTTCGTTAAAAAATGATGGCGTCGCAAAAAGTCAAACATTAAGGTCATTGCGAGCGCAGCGAAGCAATCCAGGGCAGCGAATTGAAAATAGCGGATCGCTTCGTCGCTACGCTCTGCGCAAATGACATGAACCAGTCCCATTTTCTTCCTGAAATTGAACCCCGGGCAAGATCCGCCCGATAAACCGTAAGCGATCACAGGACGCCGAATCTGCTGTGTTATCGGCCTGCTCATGTACACACCAGTACACATCACAGGCCGATGCCTTGCATCTCCGGCACCCTGTAATCGCTTACCAGATGAGAGATTGGCCAATCATGGTTGGCTTATCCCGTGACTGGTTACGATAAACCTGGAAACGATGAAAATATTAAAAAAAATATTCAGTAAAAGCGGCGGGGGCAAAGCGGAAAATCCGGACTTGGTCGAGGAGGTGGTGGAATTGGCCGGCCGGCGGGCCGAGAACTATTTTCAGGAGCATCGCTTAAACTGTTCGGAATCGGCGCTGCTGGTAATCAATACCGGCTTCGGCGGCGACCTGACCGCCGAGCAGGCCCTGCGCCTCGGCAGCGGTTTCGGCGGCGGGGTCGGCGGCTCAGGCTGTTTATGCGGCGCCCTTTCCGGAGGTGTTATGGGGCTGGGGCTTTTTCTGGGCCCCGCCTGCCCGGACGGTCTTGGCAAGAAACAGTTCAAAAGGCTGGTTGCCGGTTACCATGACTCTTTCCGGCAAGAATCCGGGGCCGTGTGCTGCCGGGACCTGATTGCTGATTTCAGAAAGGATCGCAAGGGCAAGGCCGCCTTCTGCCGGGGGCTCACCGGGCGCTGCACCGGCGAGGCGGTGCGGCTTATCCTCCGGCACAGGCCGGAACTGGCGGGCAGGGTGGACTTCCAGTTTCTCCGGGACCATGACTCGACGACGGCGGTCATTCTGGGGAAATTGATAAGCTCGCAAAAAGTCAAAGATTAAGTCATTGCGAGCGTAGCGTAGCAATCCAGAAACATGTAACTAGTTGAAAATACAAGATTGCTTTGTCGCTTTGCTCCTCGCAATGACGTAATCAGTTTTGCGACGCCATCAAAATCTGATGAGTTCGCAAAAAGTCGTGATTGCCTTAATGTCATTTCGACCAACGGAAGAAATCTTAATAGTTCCATTGGTTAAAGAACAAGATTTCTCACATACGTTCGAAATGACAGCTTTTTACGAAATTAATCAAAATCCGACAAATCCGCCAAAAGTCACGGGATGGCTAAGCAAAAAATCCAGGGAGTTTCGCCGACGGCGTTGGCGGCTCAGGCTCGGCCGGCGGTGCGCGGGAAGGCAATGACGTCCCGGATATTGGTCATACCGGTAACAAACTGCAAGAGCCTTTCAAAGCCCAGGCCGAAGCCGGCATGGGGAGCGGAGCCATAACGCCGCAAATCGAGGTACCATTGGTAAGCGGCCGGATCGATGTTTTGCGCGGCCATTCTCTTTTCCAGAACTTCGTAGCGATCCTCACGCTGGCTGCCGCCGATTATCTCACCGATCGAGGGGAACAGGACATCCATTGCCGCGACCGTTTTCCCGTCATCGTTCAGGCGCATATAAAACGGCTTGATCGAAGCGGGGTAATCGGTCACCACCGTCGGTCCGCCGAAAATCCCCTCGCTTAAAAATCTTTCGTGCTCCGCCTGGAGATCGCTTCCCCAGGAGATCGGATACTCGAATTTTTTCCCCGACTTTTCCAGGATACTCACGGCCTCGCTGTAGGTCGTTCGGGCAAAGGCCCGGCCGGTTACGGCTTCAAGCCGGTGGCGGAGACCCTTGTCGACGAATTTCGTGAACAGTTCCAGATCTTCATGGCAATTATCGAGGACGTCGGCGATCAGAAATTTAAGAAATTTTTCGGCCAGGTCGATATCTTCCCGCAGGTCGCAGAAAGCCATTTCCGGCTCGACCATCCAGAATTCCGCGAGGTGGCGGCTTGTGTGTGAATTTTCGGCCCGGAAGGTGGGTCCGAAGGTATATACCCGGCCGAGGGCCATGGCGTAGGCCTCGGCTTCAAGCTGACCGCTGACCGTCAAGCCCGCCGGCCGTCCGAAGAAATAAGGGGCGCAGGGCGGCTCGCCTTCTCCGGTACCCGGACCGGGGGTGGTGACGATGAACATTTCCCCGGCCCCTTCGCAATCGCTGGTGCTGATTACCGGGGTGTGGATCTGCACGAAGTCCTCTTCCTCGAAAAAGCGGTTAACCGCGGTGACGAGCCGGCCGCGGATCCGCATGACCGCCCCGATACTGTTGGTCCGCGGCCGCAGGTGGGGAATGTCCCGCAGGAATTCGAAGGAATGCCGCTTCTTCTGCAGGGGATACGATTCGGCCGGAGACCAGCCGTAAACCTCGACGCTTTCGGCCTGGAACTCAACATCCTGTCCCTTGGCGGGGGAGGCGGCCAGTTTGCCGGTAAAGCGGACCGCGCAGCCGGTGGTGAGTTTGCGGACGACGCTCTCGAAATTATCCATGCTGCTCTGGGCCACGACCTGTAAATTCTTGAGGCAGGAGCCGTCGTTAATCTCGATGAAGGAAAGGTCCCTGGCATCGCGCCTGGTCCGGACCCAGCCCTTAACTTCCATAGCCTCAGCTGTTGGCGCGGTTTTCAGGATTTTCTTGATAAGCATATGCCTTGCCGCCGTTTGCGATGAAACAAGCTGACCGGCTTATTTCATCTATAGTTATTAACTCAACTTTCTGAGTTTGGTTAATCTCCCGATAATAAAGGGGTTTTTGATTTTTTCGTGCCTGTGTACCACAAGAAGCCAGAAGCCAGAAGCCAAGAGAAAAGCTTTAAAATCAGTCATTCCGGCTCCTGGCTTCTGGCTTCTCATCATGAAATGACCACTATGACTCTGAATCATTTTATGACAGAAAACCAATATCATAAGACAAGTCAGAAAGTTGAATTATAAAGCTTAAGTTGAGCAGCTCGTCTGCTCATACGAAACTTATGACCTGTGGGTATAAAAAAGCACGGTTAACTCCCGGAAACACATTGGCCTTGCCCCCATGACCGATTCGCGGTATTTTTTAAACGATTCCGTATCTTTTGACGAGCGCATCGATTGTAAGGGTACAGGCGTCGAATCGTACCGATCACGGGATAAGCCGCCCAGGATTGGCCAATCTCCCAGCGATGTGTGCTTGATGTACGTGAGCAGGGCGATAACACAGAAGATTCGGTACCCTCTGATCGCTTACGCCGAATCCGCTTCGCCATGGCCTGTTCCCATCCCGATATCAGAGCCGCTCATGGCTCCAGGTTTAATTTAATGATAATTATTGATTTGTCTCAATAACTTTCGTAACCGAGGTGATAATAATGAAAGAACCGGCCCATCTCGATCCGGCAAACTGCGCCTTGCTGGTGGTGGATATCCAGGAACGGCTAATGCCGGTGATCAGCGGCGGAGAGGAAGTTGTCAGGAATTCGGCCCTGTTGTTGAAAGCCGCCCGGGTCATGGAGATCCCGGTGGCGGCCACCACCCAATATGCTGCCCGGATTGGCGAGCTGCTCCCGGAAATCAAGGCGGAGCTCGGCGAGGTAGTTCCCTTCGACAAAATGCAGTTTGACTGCTTTGCCGATCAGGTGATCAGGGCAAGGGTCAAGGGGCTGGGCCAAGAGGTCAATACCCTGATTATTTGCGGGGTTGAAACCCATATCTGCATCTATCAGTCCGTGCTGGGCGCTCTGCGGAAGGGTTACAAGGTATGGGTCCCCGCCGACGCGGTTTCCTCCAGATCGCCGCGCAACCACGAAACCGGTCTGGCCAGGATTCGGGAGCTGGGGGGCACGGTCGGCAACACCGAGATGATCATCTATGACCTGCTCCACCGGGCAGGGACTCCGCAGTTTAAAGAGTTGCTGCCATATCTTAAATAGTGCCTGTCCATAAATGGTCTTTTTGCCCGATAACTTCGTCGCTGCAGAGTCGGAAAGTGCTCACGTACCCGAGTACGCTGTGCTTTTCCGACATCCTTGCTTCTCGTTCTCGGACAAAAATCCTCATTTCTGGGACAGACACTAGATAGTCTCGATCCGAAAAGGGCTTGGAGCCGATCCAGGCCATCACGGTCAAAACGAAAAAAGGCCGGTCTAAAAAAGACCAGCCTTTTGATATTTCTGGAGGCGGCGATCGGAGTCGAACCGATGAATAAAGGTTTTGCAGACCTCTGCCTTAGCCACTTGGCTACGCCGCCTTCTAAAGTGAAGTGCGGCACAATTCTAAACATAGTTTTGGGCTTTTGACAAGAGTAAAGATGCAGAAAGGCGAGGACTCCCGGGAAGGGATGCCGGGCCCGTGATCAGCTTCGGAGTCCCCCGGCGGCCGCTTATCCGATTTCGGTCTTAGCGAACCGGCGCCGGGTGGGTTCTTTCGTAAATCAATCATGCCGGAAGGGTTGGTGATACCTTCCATTTCAACTCAGTTGTGGAATCGGATTATGGAACAGTTAAGCACCCTGATCGAAAACAATAAAAGCCGGCTTCAGGAACTGGAAGAAATCCTCGGCTATAACTTCAGGGACCCTCGCCTGCTGCAGCTGGCCCTGATTCACCGTTCATATGCCTTCGAACATGACGCCCGCCAGGATGTCGACAATGAACGGCTGGAATTTCTGGGAGATGCGGTTCTTGACCTGACCATCGGCTATGCCCTGTTTCAAAAATATCCTGAAATGCGGGAAGGGGAGCTGACCAAACTGCGGGCCATGCTGGTTAATGAGGCGCATCTGGCCTTGATGGCCGAGCATATTTCCCTCGGCCGCTTTCTCTATCTCGGCAAGGGCGAGGACAGCTCCAACGGCCGGAGTAAGCCGTCGATCCTCTCCTGTGCTTACGAGGCGGTGGTCGGCGCGATTTTTCACGATGGCGGCTACGGGGCGGTCTCCGATTTCGTCCAGCGTCATTTCGTGCCTCGCCTAGACGGCCGGAGAGCGCAGCTGCATCTGGCCGATGCCAAGAGCGCCTTGCAGGAGCTGACCCAGGAAAAATATAACGAGGCTCCGGTCTATGTTCTCGAAAAGGCCGAAGGTCCCGACCACCGCAAAGTCTTCACGGTTTCCGTGCGGTTCCGGGGCGCTGTCCTTGCCTATGGCCAGGCGACCAGCAAGAAGGAAGCCGAGCAAAAGGGCGCCGCCGCGGCCCTGCTTAAATTGGCGGATTCCGATGTCCCGCCCCCCTCTTGAGCCGGCCGATGTCTCCTCCTTTGGTTATTCCTTTCTTTATCTCCCACCAGGGCTGTCCTCATCGCTGCGTGTTCTGCAATCAGCACGCGATTACCGGCCAATCGCCGGGACCGACCCCGGATGGGGATTCCTCCGACAACTGCTGCAGGCCCTTTTGCAATTGCTTGGATTTCATCGGGTCGCGCAGGCGGATGCGGCGAAACAGTTCCGGCGCGAAGTGGGGTATGCCGGTAAAGTTGAGATCTTCCCCGGCGGTAAAGGTATCGCCGATCTGGATGGTGCCGTGATTGTGCAGACCGATGATGTCGCCGG
>JAWOIQ010000150.1:0-7810 GCA_046484585.1 Desulfurivibrionaceae bacterium | reverse complement strand
AGAGATTGATGCGTTGTCAGACGATGAATTACGTAACATATTAAACGACTTTGAAGAGCTAGGAGCATTGGATGAAAATCAAGATGAAAATCAAAAATAATTTAAGCAATGTTAGCAATAGATAATCCCAGCCAGATTGCACACAATATTATTAACGAGCTTCGAATTAAACATCCGTCCGAAATCGCGATAGAGCTTATTGCAGAAGATCGAGGAGCAACGGTTGTAGAAGCCCTTATGACTTCGGCAGAAGGGCGATTAGTGCGAAAAGGGAATATTGGTAAAATCACGGTTCCTTCTTCCGAGAGAAATATTGGCCGGAAAAGATTTAGTATTGCTCATGAACTAGGACACTTTGAATTACATTCAGAACGAACAAATCTTGTAGTTTGCGGTAAAAGAGACATGCATGACTGGAAAAACTATAAAACAGGTGAAACTGAAGCAAATGAGTTTGCTGCATCCTTATTAATGCCTGAAGCATTATTCTATCCTCGGATAATCCTTAAAAAACCGAACATGAACTTGATCGGTAAATTGGCAAATGAATTCAGTACATCCCTAACCGCTACTGCTTTTAGATATATACAGCTAACCAATGAACCATGCGCTTTGGTCTATTGTCATAATGGTAAAATAGAGTGGTTTTTCAAAACAGGGAAAGACTTCCCTTATTTTCTGAGGGGGCGGGGAGAATCTGTAGATCCCGAGTCTTTTGCATATGATGCGTTTTACGGGGAAGGTGATAATAATGCGGGTAACATGGTGGATCCGTCTGCATGGTTAAAGTCAGAGTTTAATTCTTACTCAGAAATAGAATTATATGAATCAACGACATATTTGAAATACTATAATTCCACTATCACTCTGCTCTGGGAGAAATAAAAAAATGGTTGATGTGCTTTAGGGGGGCCTTTGGGGGTTCCGGCCCCGGTGGGACAAACGGGACGACCTTGATTTATTGACTTAACAGATCTTCGAGCCTTGCTATGGCAACGCCTTGTTCTGTGAAAGCATTAGGTAAGCTTGTAGAATGTTTTAAGTTTTCGAACCGGTCGCAATTTGCGACCAGTTCACTTTTCTCCTCCTGGTTACCTTGACTGCTGTATCACTACGCAACACCGCCGAAAGCATGTCTGATCAGTTTCAAAATTAACCAATCCTTCCTCGGGCCATTCGATAACCAGTCCGACATCGTTTATTCGAATCGACCCTATTACAGCTAAAATAATTTTGTCAGGCAAAACGCAGGTTAATTTTGGTTGCTAACAAAGTCAATGATTTTAAAGGCGGGGGAGCGGTAATCTGCGGGACTCGTTCCCCGTTAGCGAGGGATCCGCGATCCGAGCCAGTTGCTACTTACTCCATTTCCCCGCCCGGCGCCGAATCTCGGGAAAGGCTGTTCGGCCACTTGCGCCTGACCAGGTCGGCGATCGATTCCGCGTAGAAGCAGAAGGTCATGCCCAGGACGGAGGCGGCGGTGGTGACCCAGAAGAGGAGGAGGTGCAGGGTTTGCTGGCGGTGGAAAAAAAGGTCCAGAATGAACAGGACCAGGCCGAGGTGGATCAGGGAGGAGCCGACCCTCGCCCAGTAGCCTTTTTTCTCGAAGCTGAGGCGGGCGCTGCCGAAGATCGCCATCACCAGGATAACTGATTGCAGGATCAGCGAGGCGCAGAGGATTACCAGGAGCCCGTTTTTGACCCCGGCCAGCCAGCTGGTCAGGCCCGCCGCCGCGACCAGAAGAACGGCGAAGCGGTTCAGCCAGGCGGTGGGCAGCAGCCGCTTGGGCACGCAGATTCCGAGCAGGACGATCAGGGCGATGATGAACGGGGCGATCACCGTGTTCATCCGGTTCTGCCAGGCGATTTTCACGGCCGGGGCCATCTCGTGGATCTGGGCCATCTTGAAGTAGAACATCCCCCAGACGCAGATCGCCGAGATCAGTGCCAGGACCACGGTGGTGGCCAGGATCAGGTAGAAGTCGTAGGAGGCTTTATTCCGCATCTCGTCTCCTTGTTTCCTATTGAAAGGTGTGCTCGCCCGGGAAGAAGAACGAGGCCAGAAAGGTGAAGATCATCGCCGCGAAGCAGAGGATGCCGAGGAGCGAGGAGAAATACCACATTGCCGGCTTGTTGGCGTAGAGCCGGGTGTGGAGATAGGTGGAGTAGATCGCCCACATCATGATCGAGCTGCAGATCTTCGGATCCCACCACCAATTCGGCCCCCAGGCCTTAAGCGCCCAGGGGTAGCCGAGCAGCATCCCCAGGGTCAGCATCAGATAGCCGAGCTTGGCGTAGTCGTAGCCCAGGGTCTCGATTTCCAGCTGGCGGCGGACCAGCATGAACAGCGAGGTGATGAAGGTCAGGGTGATGCAGGCGTAGGCGACAAAAAGCATCGGCGGATGGAGCCACATGTAGTGGGCGTTGTAGTAGAAGATCATCTTTGGATAGAGCTGCATGAACAGGCCGATTTTGGCCATCGGCGCCGCCTCGCCGGAAAACCACGGGGCGATCTCCGCGAAAAAGCGGGGCAGGGTTTCGATAAAGGGATTTACGGCCGCGAACAGGATGATATTCTGGACGGCCAGGATGAGCAAGAGGGCTGCCCGGAAGCGGTGGTTGTCAAGGCGCCGCCAGGCGGTAAGTGCCATAAGGGCGTAGCACATGAACCAGAAATAGTACTTTTCGTTTTCGATCCACAGGGGAATCACATAGCGGGGCGGCGCGTCCCGGTCATATAAAGGCAATCCGTAAGCGGCGCCGCGGTTGGCGGCGGCCAGCTGCTGGTTGAGCCAGTCGGCCAGCCGCGCCGGCATCTCCAGGGGCAGCTCCAGATAGATCCGCAGATGCAGCCAGCAGATCAGCAGGAAGCCTGCGATAAAGAAGAGGTTGACCGCGATCAGGCCGAACCGGGCCTCCCTCTGCCGCCATGGCTCGGGCCTGGCCAGATTGATTAATCCGTGCAGGCCGAGGAGCGCCGAGGCTGCCAGAATGGCAAGCATCACCGGCCGGCCGAGGCTTTGAAAGAGGTGCAGATCGAAAAATTCCGGCATGGCGTCCTGTTCGGTTCGGAGTTGACGTTACACTAGGCCCGGCTTTTCGGGAGGATATTCGCGGCAGGATTGTTGCCCGGCGCCCGGTAAAGATCGGGCGGCGGATTGCGCCGCCGCCCCTTAAGTCAGCTGACTACTGATCACATCGCATGGCACGACTCGCAATCCTCGGCGACGCTGAAGGCCGATGAGCCGTCGTGGCAGGCACCGCAGGATGCGCCGTTCTCCATCTCCGCCATGGTTGCCTTGTTGGCGCCGCGCCTCGGTTTGAACAGGTCGGGGTGGCACTCTTCGCAGCCGAACATCTCGATATGGGCGGCGTGCGGGAAGGTGATGTCACCGGCGTCCGGATTTCTGTAGACGATATCGCCGGCATGGCAGGTGGTGCAGTTTTCGGCAACGGTGAAAGCCTTTTTGCCGTTGTGGCAGGCCCCGCAGGACCGGCCCTTTTCCATGGCCTTCATGGTGGTGTGGTTGCTGTTATTCTTCTTTTTGAAAATTTTCGGATGGCACCCGCCGCAGTCAGCCCCGTGCTTGGTATGGTCAAAAATAACCGTCCCGACATTTTTCGTCTGGATCTTGACTTCGTAGACCATGCCGCCCATGTTCATGCCGGCCTGCAGAGCGGCCGGCAAAGTTAATATCGCCAGGAAAATCAAAAGCCACCGTTTTGCCACGTTCTTTCTCCTTGTTCATGTTTATGAGACATTAGCCGAATTTTGTCCAGCTGGTCAATATTTTTGAAAGACGATCAGCTTTCGCCGTTCTGCAAGAGTTGCAAGTGGTGATAGATGCCGCCCTTCGCCATCAGCGACTCATGATCCCCCTCCTCGACGATTCTACCCCGCTCCATGACGATGATCCGGTCGGCCCGTCTGATCGTCGAGAGGCGGTGGGCGATGATGATGCTGGTTCGGTTGGCCATGGTGGCGGCCAGGGCTTTTTCGATCAGCATCTCGGTTTCGGTATCGACGCTGGAGGTCGCCTCGTCCAGGACCAAAATGCGCGGATCGCGGCTCAGGACCCGGGCCAGGGCCAGGAGCTGGCGCTGGCCGGCGGAGAGATCCTGGCCGCCTTCGCCGATCGTGGTCAAAAGTCCCCGCGGCAGGCTCCGGATAAAACCGGTGAGCTGGGCCGCTTCGATGATTTCATCGAGCCTTTTTGGGGAGATGGTCTGGTCCATGACGATATTTTCCCTGAAGGTGGCCGGGAAGATATAGACCTCCTGCATGACCAGGCCGATCTGCTGGCGCAGATCGTCGGGGGCGAGCTCTTTCAGGTCGATGCCGTCGAGGAGGATCCGGCCCCGGTCCGGATCGTAAAAGCGCTCCAGGAGATTGATGATCGTGGTCTTGCCGGCCCCGGTGGACCCGACGATGGCCACGGTTTCGCCGGGTTCGGCCCGGAAGGTCAACTCCCTGACCACCGGATGTGCATTTTCATAGCCGAAGGTCACCCGGTCGAACTCGATCCCGCCCCTGATCACCGCCGCCTTTTTCGGCGCGGCGGCGGTGGGCAGGTTCCTGTCGGTGTCGAGAAGCTGGAAGATCCGCTCCGCCGAGGCCAGCGAGGACTGGACGATGGAATATTTCTGGGAGAGGTCGCGCAGGGGCTGAAAGAAAAGGCGCATGTAGGTGAGGAAAGCGACCAGCTCTCCCATGCTCATCCTCTCCCGGATGATCTGGCCGCCGCCGTACCAGATGATCAGGGCGACGGCCACGGCGCTGAGCAGTTCCAGCAGCGGCATGAAGAGAGCGAAGATCTTGATTTGGTAAAAGCACCTCTGCAGGAAAGTTTCGTTGAGGTCGTTGAACCGGCGGCGGGTGTCTTCTTCCCGGGCGAAGAGCTGGATGATGCTGATCCCGGAAAGGGATTCCTGCAGGAAGGCGTTGATCCGGGCCAGCTGGGTGCGGATCTCCCGGAAGGCCAGACGGGCCAGACGGCTGAACAGCGCGGTGTTGAAGATGATCACCGGAATCAGAAGCATCATGATCAGGGCCAGCCGCCAGTTCATCAGGCAGAGGATCACCAGGATGCCGGCAATCCTGACCATATCGTTAAACAGGGTGACGATAACCGAGGTGAACATTTCATGCATGTTCTGGATATCATTGGTCAATCTGGTCACCAGCTTGCCCACCGGGTTGCGGTTGAAGAAAGCGGTCTCCAGGGAGAGCATGTGGCTGAACAGATCCTGCCGCAGGCGATGCATGATCTGCTGACCGGTCCATTCGAGCATGATGACCTGGAAAAAATTGGCCGCGAATCCAGTCACCAGGAGGACCAGGAAGATCAGGGCCAGATCGGATACCCCGGCCAGCCGGGCAACGGAGTCCAGTTCGCTGTTGACAATAAAATCGTCGATGGCGCGGCGGATCAGATGGGGCAGGGCCAGGCTGCAACCGGTAATGACCAGCGACAGGATGATCGCCCCGGCCACCTCCAGCCACCTGGGCGCGACATAGATCATGATCCGGTGCCAGAGCTTCAGGTCGCCTGATTTCTTCAACCGCTCCTCTTCGAAATATCCGTAGCCGTAATGCATCAGTTCCCCGTCCCGGTGTTTGATCTCTGGTGATCGTGGATGGTCCGGTAAAATCGGCTGCGCTCCAGAAGCTCTCGATGGGTGCCGCGGGCGGCAATGGCGCCGTTGGCCAGAACCAAGATTTCATCGGCTTCCAGGATCGGGGCGACCCGGTGCGACACCATGACGCAGGTCCGGCCGGGCAGCCATTTTCTGAAATTGGCGATGATCCGGTGCTCGGTGTCGGTATCCACCGCCGACAGCCCGTCGTCGATGATGATCACCGGCCGGTTGGTGAGCAGGGCCCGGGCCAGGGCGATTCGCTGGCGCTGGCCGCCGGAAAGCAGCACCCCCCTTTCACCCACCCTGGTCTGGTAGCCTTTGTCGAGGCTGCTGATCTCGTCGTGAATCGCCGCCAGGCGGGCCGCTTGCTCGATCTCATGCTGATCGGCTTCGGGACGGCTGAAGCCGATATTGGCCCCGATGGTGTCGGAAAACAGCAGGGTGTCCTGGGGAACATAGGCGATCCGGCTCCGCACCTCGCGTAAACTCAAACGGTTGACATCGGTATCTCCCCAGAAGTACTGGCGGTCGCCGACCGGATATATCCGGGCCAGGAGCTGGCAGAGGGTGGTCTTGCCGGCTCCGGTTTTGCCGACGACCCCCGTAAAGCCCGGTTTTATCTCCAGGTTGATCCCGTTTAAGACCGGCGGCGAGGCCGGGAGGTGCCCGAAGGTGAGGTCGCGAAAGTTAAGGAGCTGGTTGGACTCCGGCATCGGCAGGGGCGCGGGCGGCTCCCTGATCACCGGCTCTTCGACCAGGACCCGGTTGATCCGGTCCAGGGAGGTGATCCCGCGCTGGAACAGGGTGGTCACCCAGCCGATCGCCATCATCGGCCAGGTCATCAGAAAGAGATAACTCATGAAGGCGACGAAATCGCCGATCGAGATGGCGCCTGCAATGGTCAGCCTCCCTCCGAAATAAACGACCAGCAGCAGGCTGAAATTGGCGATCATCGTCGAAAAGGGAAAGAGGGCGCCCTGGACCACGGCGAGCCGCAGGTTGTTATTGACGTACTCCCGGCCCATTTTATCGAAATAGCCGGTCTGGCGCGCTTCCTGGTTGTAGGCCTTGATCAGGCGGATCGCCCCCAGGGTTGAGCGGCTGAATTCGGTGAGCCGGGAAAACTGCTCCTGGACCCGGCTGAACCTTTTATGGAGCAGGGCGGTAAGCAGGCCGGTGAGCAGGGCGAGGATCGGCATCGGCGCCAGGGCGAGCAGGGTAAGTCGTGGATCGATATAGGCCATGAAAATTATGGCGGCAGCGGTCATCATGATGGCATCGACAAAGGAGACCAGGCCGATGCCGCAGGCCATCTGGACGGCGGAGAGATCGTTGCTGGCGAGGGCCATGATTTCGCCGGCCGGGCGGCGGTTGAAGAAGGGGCGGTCCAGGGTGACCAGTTTTGACAGTAACCGGTTGCGGAGATCGCGCTCCAGCATCCTGGAGAAGCCGAGGATCAGATAGCGCCAGACGAAACGGCAGAAGGCGATGCCAGCGGCGAAGGCGACGATAATGGCGCCGTGGCGAAACAGAGTGGCGCCGGTGGCCTCGGCGTACTGTAAACTGTCGACCGCGCTCTTGATCACCCTGGGAATCAGGAGCTGGAGAAGGTCCACGCCCAGCAGGGCCAGAAATCCGAGGAGAATTCGCGTCCGGTATTTGCGGAAAAGGGGGGTGAGCACCCGGAAGGCTTTACGTCCCTTCCGGAGCTGGGTGTTGTTCAACAATAAGGCCAAAATCGGCTCCGTAATTAATCTTTGTTACTTCGGCATGCAGTCATCCGTTTCGGACCAGACGATGGTCCGGTTCCGTCCCGCCCTCTTGGCACGGTAGAGGGCCTGGTCGGCCAATTCGATCAAGCCGGACTGGTCGGCGCAGTTTTCCGGGAAAAGCGCGATGCCCAAGGAAATGGTCAGCGAGACCTGGTTGTCGCCGTTGAACAGGTTGAGACGGGAGATCTTGTCCCTGACCCTTTCCGACATGAGCAGACCGCCTTTGAGATCGCAGTTTTCGAGGACCAGAGCGAACTCCTCGCCGCCGTATCGGGCGGCAAGATCAACCTCTCGTCCTGAATCCGCAATCACCGCGGCTACTTTCTTTAAAACCTCGTCGCCGAAGGGGTGGCCGAAGCGGTCATTGATATTCTTGAAATGATTCAGGTCGCCCAGGAT